>NZ_DASVUM010000238.1:0-3106 GCF_036387035.1 Pseudomonas sp.
CCCCTGCGTCAGTCACTGCACATAGCCAGCACCATCGCCCAAGGAGACTTGAGCCCTCAGCCAATTCCGGAAGGAAAGGACGAAATGGCTGAGCTACTGAAGACCTTGGGCGTAATGCGCGCCAACCTGCACGGGACGATGGATCAGATCTATGCGGCGGCCGGCCAGTTGAGCCAGTCGGTCCAGGAGATGGGCGCGATTGCCGAAACGAGCGCCAGAAACCTGCAGCTGCAGAACACTGAAATTGAGCAGGCGGCGGTTGCGGTGAACCAGATGAGCCAGGCGGCCGGGGAAGTGGCCGACAATGCCAGCAGTACGTCGAGTGAGTCGAGAGCGTCCAACGAAGCCGCCGCCGAAGGGCGCCTGCGCCTCACCGGAACGATTGATTCGATCAAGGCGCTGACCGACAACGTTCTGGATTCATCTCATGAGGCCGACGGTCTGGCCGAGCGCACGTTGAGCATCAGCAAGATTCTCGAAGTGATCCGCGCCATTGCCAATCAGACCAACCTGCTCGCGCTAAATGCGGCCATCGAGGCAGCACGAGCCGGCGACGCAGGCCGTGGATTCGCCGTGGTGGCCGATGAAGTCCGCTCCCTGGCCCAACGCACCAGCGCGTCGACAGCCGAAATCGAAACCCTGATCAACGATGTGCAAAAGAGCACTCAGGACACAGCGCAAACGTTACGCGTCACCGCTGCGCAGGCGAACCTCACGCTGGAGCAGGCCGCTGCCACCGGTCACGCGCTGACCGTCATCATCAGCTCAACCTCGACCATCAGCGACCGCAACATGATGATCGCAAGCGCTGCCGAGCAACAGGCGCAGGTGGCGAACGAGGTGGATCGCAACCTGAGCAGCATCCGCGAGCTGTCGACGCAATCGGCATCGGGCGCTCAGCAAACCACCGTGGCGAGCAATGCGCTTTCAATGCTGGCGACTGACCTGAACACCATGGTTCAGCGGTTCGTCTTGTAAGCCGCTCGCCCAATCCGGAAAGGCGCCTGCCAGTCCGCTCGCGCCTCAGGCCTGCGCTTTCTTTCACGCCGATAAGCGTCCTTCTTTAAAAACTTTTCATCGCGTCCATCGCCGCCCATTCCCAGCCCTGCCTAAGTGTTTCATTATCGAAACACCACCCACGCAGATGGGTGTCTACGCCAACAAGGACATGAGCATGAAAAAAACAGCTGCATTGAGCATCGCCCTCACCGCATTGACGCTAAGCCTCACCGCGCAGGCAGACGTCAACGTCAAACTGGGCAGCAAGGAACGCGTCACTCGCCTGTTCGCCTACCCAAATAACTGCAACGTCATCTGCTTCCGAAACTGGACGCTGGAGCAAACTGTCGAGCACTACCTCACGCAAAGTGTGCAGCGTGACGGCTATGGCGCTGCCAAGGTTGCCGTCCATAACGACAACGATGTGATTTACGCCGACATCACTGGCGTGCCGGACGGCTACGACAAACCACTCTCCGCCCTGCTCGACGCAGGCGATCTGGCTTATGCGGGGGCGAGCAAGCTGAACGCCGACAATAAATTCGCCTACAACTGGTATCTGTTCCTGCCGCTGGGCATGGCGCTGGAAAACCGCAAAAGCGTCGAGTTGCTGCACTTTCCGCCGGACTACTCGCTGACGCAGGCTCAGGACTATCTCTTTTCGGCCACCACGGATCGCTGGGCCGCGCTGCTCACCAACAACGGCATTGCGACGGAGCAGACGCCCGCTTACCAGACCATCATCGACATCGCGCCCATTGCTGCGCCGTCCAACGCTGGTAAGGACCTCGAAAACGTCTACAGCTACTTCACTGATTACCAGACCAACATGGTCAAGCAGCTGACGCAAAGCGCGGCGGGTGCGTCGCTGCCGATGGTCGCCTTCGGGGCCCCGGTGCGGGCCTGGCTCAAGCAGCAATACAACGTCACCGTTCCGGTGCTGGGCCTGGCGAACATCAGCCCGGCGAACGGGCAAAACGTCGCGGTGCTGGGCTCCAATCACCCGAGCTATATCTGGAACGCGGCGGACAAAAGCAATTACGGCGGGGACGAAGCCAAGGCGGATGAAGCCGGCTTGAAGGTCATGGGGCAGGACCTGAGCGCGGCGTGCTGGCAGGCCGGCATGGGCCAGAAGCCGACAAATGATCCGGCCGCTCTGTTGAAACAATGCACCGCGAACTGGCAGGTGACCAACAAGGCTGAGACCTGCAAGTTGTTCTTCACCACCGTGCGCAAACTGAGCCCTGATCAGGCAGCAGCGAAATGCCGGACGGGCGAGGTGTCGCGTCAGATCAAGCAGTTGCAAAAACCGCTGCCGGAGATGCAGAAAGTCCAGCTGTAACCCACCGGTCCTGTAGGCGTGAGCGTGCTCGCGATGTCTTCAGCTCACACGGATGTGACTGGACTAACGCTATCGCGAGCAAGCTCACTCCTACACCTTGATGGACGCCTGCCCTACCGGATCACTCGCCCTGCGGACGCAACCGATACTGAGGCGGCAATTGCTCCGGGCCGCTGATGGTCGCGTTCAGGCTCTTCCATCGCCCGTCCTTGATGCCATAAATGCAGCCGTGGACGGACAACTTCTGCCCGCGGTGCCAGGCGTTTTGAACAATGCTGGTGTGGCCCACGTTGGCAACCTGCTGAATCACGTTCAGTTCGCACAACCGGTCGACTTGCTCTTCTTCGGTCGGCAGCTTGGCCAGTAGCTCGCGGTTTTCGTAGTACAGGTCGCGAATCGTGCGCAGCCAGCCGTCGATCAAGCCGAACTGGCGATCCTGCATGGACGCCCGCACCCCGCCGCACCCGTAGTGACCGGTGACGAGGATGTGTTTGACCTTGAGTACATCAACTGCGTACTGAATCACCGACAGGCAGTTGAGGTCGGTGTGCAGCACCACGTTCGCCACGTTGCGGTGCACGAACAGATCGCCCGGCAGCATGCCGACGATTTCATTGGCGGGGACACGTGCGTCTGAACAACCGATCCATAAAAATTCCGGCGTCTGCTGGCGCGCCAGCTTGGCAAAGAACTCGGGGTCTTCTTCCTTGATGGCGGCAGCCCAACGTTCGTTGTTGTCGATCAAGTCTTGTAGTTCGTTCATGC
>NZ_DASVUM010000239.1:0-6164 GCF_036387035.1 Pseudomonas sp.
GCTACGAGGCTGTTAGATGCCGCTGTCCAACGTTCACATTCTCCATCAGGACGACGCCGTCCTGGTGGTGAACAAGCCTACCCTCCTGCTCTCCGTGCCGGGCCGTGCGGACGACAACAAAGACTGCCTGATCACCCGCCTCCAGGAAAACGGCTACCCGGAAGCGCGCATCGTTCACCGCCTGGACTGGGAAACGTCCGGCATCATCCTGCTGGCCCGCGACGCGGACACACATCGCGAGCTGTCTCGGCAGTTTCATGACCGCGAAACGGAGAAGGCCTACACCGCGTTGGCCTGGGGTCAGCCGACGCTGGACAGCGGGAGTATCGATTTGCCGCTGCGTTATGACCCGCCGACCAAGCCACGGCATGTCGTGGACCATGAATTTGGCAAGCATGCGCTGACGTTCTGGAAGGTGCTGGAGCGCCATGACACGTATTGCCGCGTTGAGCTGACGCCGATCACCGGGCGCTCGCATCAGTTGCGGGTGCATATGCTGTCGATAGGGCACCCACTATTGGGTGACGGCCTTTATGCGCACCCTGAGGCGTTGGCAGCGTATGGACGGTTGTGTCTGCATGCGAGCATGTTGGCGTTTACCCATCCGGTGACGGGTGAGCGCGTACGGTTTGAGTGCCCGGCGCCGTTTTGATCATGCTTCTGATTTTGCGGTGTGTTGTTCTTTTGGATGTCCGAGGCGCGAGAACCCCCTTAACAGCCGCCCCTGCCTAACCATACCCAGGAATCAAAGGTTCAGACAAAAGGTGGGGAGACCATCCTGGGCCTCCCTTCCCTAACGTCCGGTTTGCTCGATTCAGCTGTTGTCCGATTCCGCAGCTTTCTTCTCGAGGGACTGCCTGTCAGCCAGTGTTCGACCCCTTGAAGCCGGACTGGCCAGATAGGAGACCTTTCCGCACAGCAAGTGTTGGACGGCGCTGCTGTCGCCGCCGCTCTCGGGCTCCCCCCAGGTTACTACCCGGCCGTCGGACGTGAGCGCTACAAAGCTGCGCCAGTTGGCATAGATAGCCTGCACATGGTGTAGCTGGGCGAGCACAGTGCTCACATCGCCGCCTGACGCGGTTGGGCCCCAGGCGACCACTTCACCGTTACGCCTCAGGGCGGCGAATGCCCCGAAGTTCCCGATTACCTGAACGATATCGTCAAGCACGGCGATGTCCTTATGGATGCTTCCACCATATGAGCCATCCCCCCAGACAACCACGTGGCCACTGCTTCGTCGAGCCGCGAAGGCCCTGAAGGTGCCGCTGACCTCAACGATATCCCTCAACGAGGCGACCCGGTTAGGCACGGTACTGCCATATTCCGAATTACCCCAAGCCATGACCTGCCCATTGGTCCTGATCAAGGAAAACGCCCCATCGGTGCTGCCTCCCAGCTCCACAATGTCGTTCAGCGCAGCGATTTGCTGTGGCACTTCTCCACCGTCGTAAGAGTAGCCCCAGGCCACCACGCTCCCAGTGGAGCGCAGCGCAGCAAAAGCGAACTTGCTGCCAATGAGACTGGTGATATCGTTCAGCGCTGCGATGGCAGGCGGAACACTACCGCCCCAGTCGGGGTCTCCCCAAGCAACCACCATGCCGTTGCGCCTGATGGCGGCGAATGCTTTAACGTTCCCCTCCAAGTGAGAAATGTCGGTCAGCGTGGCGATTGATGCCGGGACTGTACCCCCATTAGTAGCATTGCCCCATGCGAGAACGTTCCCAGCGGTGGTTATTCCGCCAAATGCAGAGCAGCTGCCAAACACTCGTACAAAGTTCACAGCCGAAACGCCGGGTTCTGAGAGGCCGAGGCGGCCGCCGTCTGCCTCGTTGCCCCAGACCACGACTTCACCGTTCTGGCGTCGAGCGGCGTAAGCGCTGCGCGTGCAACTGACTTCAACGATATCGTCCAGGTAAATAATCGAGGAAGGGATTTGTCCACCATGTGCGGCATTGCCCCAACAGACCACGTCGCCTGTATCCCGACGGGCAACCATCGCGCCAGACCCAGTGCCCCCTTGGTACCCGCTCCCAATGATATTGACTGGATTCAGCGCCACAACGTCATTGCTGGTGCGCACGCGCAGCACAAGCTCGGGGTGTGTATCACGGAAGGTGGTTCCCTGAATCCAGTTGTCGCCGTCGCCTTCGTATTGCCATTGCGCGGAAAGGGCAGCACCCGTCGTGGCCTCGAAAACGCTGATGTGGCGCGGTGCCGACGGTGCCGGGCTGACGCCGGGATTGGACCGGGCGCCCATGACTTTCAATTTACCTGCGCCGATACTGGTCTTGATGTCGTAGATGGCAACAGGCGAGGGGCCTTCCGCGGCGCCGCCGCTGCGCTTGACGGTGTAACTCAGCGTTACGCTGTGGCCGTCGTTGGCAGCAACCGTCGCGTAGCCGATGTCGAACACCATCTCGCCAGCCGCAGTCGCAGTTTTGACGGGTGAAACGCTGCCTGCCCCCGCCTGGCCCAGCCATGAAAGGGTCACTTCATCCCCTGGCTTGAGTTGCGCGCCCGCACGGATGGTCACGTGAGCACCGTTGAGCACGGCAGCGGGGTCCAGCGTCGAGCCGATCGCCTCGACGATGGACGGCGCGGGCAATTGCACCGCAGGTTGCTCTTGCACCGCAAACGTCAGCGGCAGTGAGGGTCGGTCCTTGCCCTGCAACGGCGTCACGATGTAGGTCACCGTCACATTCGCACCGACGTTATTGCGGACTTCCGCCAGCGCCACCTCAAACAGCACGTCTTTGCCGACAGCATTGCCGGTGATGTTCTTGCTGGCGGTGTAAGGTGGCGTCCCTTTGTCGTCCTGCCACAGCATTTCGACGAGGTCTCCGGGGGCCATGCCAGCCCAGGGCGAGACCACGACTTTTGCACCGTCGGGGATTTCCTCAAGCCCAAGAACGCCGTCTTCGCTGCCCGCTACCAAAGGCGCGGAAAGAAGCGGCAACTGCCCCGCGCCCACGCTGAACGCCAGCACATCGGAGTCGCTGCGATGCCCGCTGCCTGCGTGAATCACCCAGTACCAGGTTTCTACCGTGCCGCCATCGTTCGCGGTAATGTCCTCGGCGTACACGTCGAACACCACCGGTTTGTTCCGGGTGAACGAGGTGATGTTGATCCAGTCGGTCACATCGCCGCCCTCGCTGCCGCGCCACAGGTAATGGATTTCATCGCCCACTTCCATAGCGGGATACACCGACACGGTCAGGGTGGTCGCGCCCACTAGCGGGTCGACAACCCCGTCCACCACGCCCGCCACAGTGGGCGCCGGCAGCTCGGCACGGGGCTCACCCACGTTCAGCGTCGTGGCGCGGGCGGACTCGCGTTCGACAATCGTGCCATTGACGTCCTTCGCCAGTATGAAATACAAGCCAAGGGTGCCGCCCTCGATGGCTTTCAGGTGAGTGCCTGCAACCGTAAAGTTGATCGGCGCCTTGCTGGTGGCTTCCCGATTGGTAATGTTGTGCGGGCTCAGCTGCGGGTCGTAGACGGTAAAGTCAGGCCGTGTGCCGATCCACTTCGGGGTGATCTGATCGCCCGCTTCCATGCTGTCGTCCCAGGGGACCTGCACGATCGTGGTTGCGAGTTCGGGATCAAGGGCGCCCTGCATTGCATCCAGGGCAACCGGCGCTGCCATGCGCACCGCTTCGCCGATGACATTGATGTATGCACCTCTGGATTTCGACGTGGTGCCGTCCAGGTGAATCAAACGGTAGGTGAAAACCGCCTGAGTTTGAGCCAGTTGCCGGACGACAGCGTTGGGGATGCCTATCTCGAAAATGTGCGGCAGATTTTCGATCGTCAGTACCGGGGCCTCGTGAACGATTGGCTCACCTTCGGAGGTGGTGCCCATCAACGTCACGACAATCTTGTCGCCCACGACGAAGTCGGCGTTGAAAGGCTCGACAGTTGTGGGCGTCTCCTTACCTGTCAGCGAAGCGGTGAGCTGTTCCAGCATTTCTCGGGTGGTTGCCGCCACAATCTGCACCGTCACCGGCCCGCCCGAAAGCGTGTCCAGATCAAGCATATTGTTGAACGCTTCCTTGACGAACGGTGCGTCCAGCCGTGAGTTGCCTGTATCAACGACGATGCGGATTTCAGCGGCCCAGTCTTCCGAACGGTTTTCCACGATGTCATAGACTTCGTACGTCACGGCCAGTCCGTTGTCGCCCGAGTCGCCGCCTGCAAGAATCACGGCTTCATCGACCGTTATCTCGATCGCATGGCCGACTTCGGCAGCCGTCACCTTGTGATGGATGAACTCGCCCCCCCAGGAGAATCTGATGTCGTCGCCTTCAGCCATCTGCGGATAAGGCTCGATCGAGACCGGTACGCCCGCCTTGGCCGCCTCACCATCCACACCCTCATTGATGACGGCCTGTGGCAGCGTAAATTTGAAAGCCGAATGCCCAGGGGTATCACCGTCCTGATCCTGGCCGCCGGGACGATCGAGCTTCACCAGTATGTGGGTCTCGGCAGAAGTCTCCGGGGTCTGATTCAGCCGCGTCACGCGGTACTGAAGCACGTGATCGCCGGGAGTCAGGCGCACGGCATCGACAAAGGCGGTGACCCGCAGGCTGACCTCCGCCGCGTCGATGAATTCGGTGGTGACAACGGTGCCATTAAGCAGCACCGACACACTGTCGCCCTGACCCATGGCTGACCACGGCGGAATGTAGAGCTGCAGGCCGTTGTGCGGGAAGTTATCCAGCGCTGCGCCATGGTTGATCCCCCATAACGTTTCGCCTGGCTGGGCCGGTGGTTCCGGAAGAGGACCAATGCGACCGGGGATCTCCAGATCATTGAGTGCGGTAGGACCGGCGCGGAAGGGTAAATCTTGCATTGGGGACATGGCGGTTGACTCCTGTCGGTGAATTCCAGGGGAGTCATTGGGCGCCGCTTCGTAATGATCGTCTACTGTCAGAAATGACAGCTTTCCATAGCACCCATTTAACGCTGGACTGGCCATCAGGCAACTTCACAACCAACCCTCACACCCGTCGCTCGCTCCGGCCCGGATTGGCCTGTAAACTCCCGCTCATTGCTGTCTGGAGTAACTTATGCGCGAAGAGTTGAATCAAGGCCTGATCGATTTCCTCAAGGCCTCCCCCACCCCCTTTCATGCCACCGCCAGCCTGGTCCAACGCCTTGAAGGCGCCGGCTACCAGCGGCTCGACGAACGAGAGCCCTGGTACACCGAAGCGGGCGGGCGCTACTACGTCACCCGCAACGACTCCTCCATTGTGGCCTTCAAACTCGGTCGCCTGTCGCCGCTCACCGGCGGCATTCGCCTGGTGGGCGCCCACACCGACAGCCCGTGCCTGCGCGTCAAACCGCAACCCGAACTGCAGCGCCAGGGCTTCTGGCAGTTAGGCGTCGAAGTCTACGGCGGCGCCCTGCTCGCCCCCTGGTTTGACCGCGACCTGTCCCTGGCAGGCCGTGTCACCTTCCGGCGTGACGGCAAGGTCGAAAGCCAGCTGATCGACTTCAAACTGCCCATCGCGATCATTCCAAACCTGGCGATCCACCTCAACCGCACCGCCAACGAAGGCTGGCCGATTAACGCTCAAAACGAGTTGCCGCCGATCCTGGCGCAAGTTGCGGGCGACGAGCGTGCCGACTTCCGTGCCTTGCTGACCGATCAACTCGCCCGCGAGCACGGCCTGAACGCCGACGTGGTACTGGATTACGAACTGAGTTTCTACGACACCCAGAGCGCCGCGGTTATCGGCCTGAACGGCGACTTCATCGCCGGCGCCCGGCTGGACAACTTGCTGTCCTGTTTCGCCGGTCTGCAAGCGCTGCTCAATGCCGATGGCGACGAAACCTGCTTGCTGATCTGCACCGACCATGAAGAAGTCGGCTCGACGTCCGCCTGCGGCGCCGACGGCCCGATGCTCGAACAAGTGCTGCAACGTCTGCTGCCGGAAGGCGACGACTACGTCCGTACGATCCAGAAATCCCTGCTGATCTCGGCCGACAATGCCCACGGCGTGCACCCCAACTACGCCGAGAAGCACGACGCCAACCACGGCCCGAAACTCAACGCCGGGCCGGTGATCAAGGTCAACAGCAACCAGCGCTACGCCACCAACAGCGAAACTGCCGGCTTCTTCCGTCACCTGTGCATGGCCGAAGAAGTACCGGTGCAGAGC
>NZ_DASVUM010000240.1:0-6655 GCF_036387035.1 Pseudomonas sp.
GATGCTGGCCTGCACGTCGATGGCCGGGTAATGACCGCGCTCGGCCAGTTTGCGCGACAGCACGATGTGGCCGTCGAGCAGCGAACGCACCTCGTCGGCGACCGGATCATTCATCGAATCCTGTTCGATCAGCACGGTGTAGAGCGCGGTGATCGAGCCGGTTTCGCTCATGCCGGCTCGCTCGACCAAGCGCGGCAGCAGGGTGTAGACCGATGGCGGCAAGCCGCCGCGCCCGAGGGGTTCTCCGGCGGCAATGCCGATCTCGCGCTGGGCCCGGGCGAAACGGGTCAGGGAGTCGAGAAGCAACAACACCTTCAGGCCGCGCTCACGGAAGGCCTCGGCGATGGCGGTGGCGGTAAACGCTGCGCGGGCGCGTTCCATGCTGGAGCGGTCGGACGTGGCGCACACCAGCACCGACCGCGCGCGCAGCGTGGCGTCCAGTTCGTGGTCGAGAAACTCGCGCAGCTCGCGACCCCGCTCGCCGATCAGGCCGAAGACGATCACATCGCAGTCCATGTTGCGCGCCAGTTCGGCCATCAGCGTGGTCTTGCCGCAACCGGCGCCGGCGAACAGCCCGACGCGCTGGCCTTCGCCGAGCAGAATCGCGCTGTCGATGGCGCGCACGCCGGTGGGCAGGGCGTTGCTGATGCGCGGCCGCTGGGTTGGCGGCAAGGCGTCGGCAATCACCGGCAGGGTGACGCGTCGATCACCGGGGCCGGCGAACGCGCCTTCGGCGTCACCCAGCAACGGCCGGCCGAACCCGTCGAGTACGCTGCCCAGCAGGCTGTCATCCACGCCGATGCGATGGGCCATGCCCAGCGGCCGGATGTGCGCGCCGACCTGAATGCCGTCCGGCGTGCCCAGCGCACTGAGTAAGGTGCAGTCGCGAGTGAAGCCGACGATTTCCGCCAGCATCGTGCTGCCATCAGACTTGCTGACTTCACACAGGTCGCCGACCTTGGCCGCGGGAATCTGGCACTCCAGCAAAATGCCGCTGACGGCGCTGACGCGGCCACTGACCCTGACGGCAGAAAAGCTCTTCAGGCGCTGACGGTGGGCAGACTTCCACTGATCCAGGGCCGCGTTCACCAGCTCACCTCGTAGTGACGGTCGCCGTCGAACTGAATGCGGTTGTCGTCGATGCGCGTCAGACGCAGCCCGCCCAGCTCGTCGCCGACGTACAGCCGCCGACCGTCCGCCGTTACCAAGTGCGCGTGGGGGCCGGACATGATTTGCACGATGGTGAAGGGCAGGCCGCTGCCGCTGGCGCTGACGTTGTCGATCAACGCGACCGGCGTGTCGTAGCGGTCCTTGAAGCGCTGCAGCATGCGCTGGTACACCAGCTGCGATTCGGGCTTGAGGTTGCCACTCAACGCCAGCCCTTCCGGCGTCTGCTCCACACTGACGTCGCCAAGCAGGCGTTCGCTGAGCATGGTCTTGAGCTGGCGCTTGACGTCGTCGACGCTGACCAGCCGGATGCGCTTGCTGGCAGGCGTTTCGGCTGGCCTGATCTGCGCGCTCTTGGTGCCGCCGTGCTGCTCGTTTGGGTTGGCAAGCTGCTGCGCCGGCGCACTGAGCGCCATTTGCTGCGAGGCAGGCGCGGCGCTGCGGCTCAGGCTCCAGGCGCTGCCGGCAATGCCGAGCAAGACGCCGATGACCACGCCCGTGGTGCGGTTGAAAAAGCGCGAGCGCGATTCAACCTTTTCCAGCGGTGCGCTGGCTGGCGCTTCCGTCTGCGACGCCTGCTCTGAACGCGCCTGGGGAATCACGGCCGGCAGCGAAGGCCAGGGATCTTGCGCCGGGGACACGCACAACCAGACCGAACCCAGCACAAAGGTGGTGTTGGGCGTGAGCAGGGTGCTGGCGTGAAGATGCCCTTCTTCGTCGGCAATGCGGCCCCCGGCGGCGTTGAGCAACCAGTGTTCGCCCTGACGTTGCAGGCGACAGTGCTGCTGTTCGACGCCGGGGTCATGCAGGGCCAGGTCCTGATCGGCGTCAGCGCCAATGCCCCATTGCTCACCCACCAGCGGCAGCGCGGCGCCCTGGTGCAGGCCGGTCAATACGCGTAATTCAAACATGTGACGCTCTCCAGGCACTCAAGCGGCGTACTCGTTATCCAGCGCGTGCGGATCGTCTTCGTCATCGCTGTCAAAGTCGTCTTCCAGGTCAAAGCGTCCCAGCACTTTCACCTGCGCCGCATTGCTGATCTCAGCGAAAGACAGCACCGGCACGTGATAGAACTCATCCTGCAACAGCGTGCGCAAAGGGCTGCGCAAGTCCTGTGCGACCAGCAGCACGGCCCGATGGGCGCTGCGCAGCGGGAAAGCGATGTGCAGTTGCTGCACCAGCAACTGGCTGGTTTCGTTGTCCAGCGCAAAGAAGGTTTCGGTCTGGGTCTGGCGCAAGCCGTCGCGCAGAATCCCTTCGCTCTCCGGCGTCAACACCCAGACCAGCAAGCCCTCCGGACCGCAGTACTGGTGGTAGATCTGCGATTTCAGGGCGATGCGCACGTAGTCGGCGAGCACCGTGACTTCGCGCTCATGCTGGCCGTGCTCGATGAGGGTTTCAGCGATGACCCGGATCGCCCGCAGCGGCACGCATTCCGACGCCAGGCGTTGCAGCACCGCCGAGAAGCGCGCCAGCGGCAATACGCGCTGCATTTCCTGGGCGAGCTCCGGTTGCTCCGATTCGAGCCAGCCGAGAATCGCCTTGGTTTCCTGCAGGCCAATGAACTGCGGCCCGCACGACTGCAGCGCGCGCTCCATGCGCTCGATGATCAGCGTCGTCGCGTCGATGCGCTCCAGGTGTTCGGCCTGCAATTGCGGCGCATCGGTCGGCAGCCACAGCCACTGACCTTCCTCGCGTTCAAGGCTGCCGTACACCGCCGATTCCGGCGAGTCCTGCACCGAGCGCGCGTCCACGGCGACGTGGGTCTGGCACAGCGTGGCCCTGAGCAGCGGCACTTCATAAACCGAAAAGCGAAACTCGTCCGGCGGCAATTGCTCGTTGGTTTCGATGATGAATGAGGGCAGGGTCAGGCCGTACTGCACCACCAGACGGTTGCGCCGCTGACGGATTTCACTGACCAGCGCTTCGATCTGCGCGGGGTTCTGGCTGGGGTGAAAGTGCAGCACGAACTGGCGGCTGGGGGAGAAGGTGCGCAGGTCTTCGCGACCGTTCAGTTCCGGCGCCACCACCACGGCCTGGGCCTGCTCGGTCTGGGGTTTGGCGCGATGGAGCTGGAGCAGGCCGCCGACGCCGCAGATGATCGAGATGACCACGAACACCGCGGTTGGCATGCCCGGCAACGCCGCGAACCCGAGCATCGCCACCGCCGCGATGATCCAGGCCTTGGGCTGGCTGGTGATCTGTTCCGCAATCTCCCGGCCGATGTTGGCCTCGACGCCGTTTTCGCCACTGGGCACGCGGGTGATGATCATGCCGCAGGTGACCGAAATCAGCAGCGCCGGAATCTGCGCGATCAGGCCGTCACCAATGGTCAGCACGGTGTACACCTGCAAGGCGTCGCCGGCGGTCATGTTGTGCTGCACCACGCCGATGGCGATACCGCCGATCATGTTGATGGCGACGATGATCAGGCTGGCGATGGCGTCGCCGTTCACGAACTTCATGGCCCCGTCCATGGCGCCGAACAGCTGACTTTCCATGCCCAGTTCGGCCCGTCGTTTACGCGCTTCATGGACGCTGATCAGGTTGGCGCGCAGGTCGCTGTCGATCGACATTTGCTTGCCCGGCATCGCGTCGAGGGTAAACCGCGCGCCGACCTCCGCCACCCGTTCCGACCCCTTGGTGATGACCAGAAAGTTCACCACCGTGAGGATCAGGAAGATCACCATGCCCACCGCCAGGTTGCCGCCGACGACAAACTGGCCGAACGCTTCGACGATGTGCCCGGCGTCCTGGTTGAGCAGGATCAGCCGCGTGGTGGAAATCGACAGCGCCAGCCGAAACATCGTGGTCAGCAGCAACACGGCGGGGAAGGTCGAAAACGCCAATGGGCGCGGCAGGTGCATCGCCAGCATGATCAACAGGCAGGAGATGCAGATGTTGATGGCGATCAGCACGTCCACCAGGCCAGTGGGCAGCGGCGTGATCATCATGAAAACGATGGCGATGACTACGAACGCACCGACGATTTCCGAGCGGCGCATGGCGGCAAGCGCGATCTGATTGAGCAGGTTAATCACACGATCCATCAGGCGAGGCCCCCCTGGAGCTGGTTTTGTTCCTGCCGAGTCAGTTCGGCCATGAGAATGAGCAGGTTGCTCAAGGCGCTCTGGCGGATCTTCATGTCGCGCCAGAGCAGAATCGGCAGCTGGTGCAGCATCGGCCGCAGCCCGTTGAGAAATGCCAGCTGATGCTTGAGCTTGGTGCCGCCGATGTGTTGGGTCAGCTGCAGGGTTTCGCCCAGGCTCATGCCCTTGCCTGACAGCGCCAGCAGGTGCTTCAAAAAGGCCGAGGAATCCACTTGCAGCCCCGGGTTCTTGTTGCGCATGCGGCCCAGCAGATGCTCGCAGCTGCGCAGCAGGGTGGTGACGTGACGCGCAGTGTTGAGGCCGTGCATCAGGGTGCGCAGTTGCTGCGGCGAAGTGGACGGCCTGAGCGACGAAAGATCGTCGGCGAGGGCGCTGCGCATGTCCCTCAGGTTGAGCTCGAACTCGCCGGGTTCCTGCTGCTCGTTGATCAGCGCGTCGATCAGCCCGGTGATGTTCTGCTGGCCGGCGACGGCCACGCTGTAAAGGTTGCGCAGGGCGCCACGCCGCTTGGTGTTCAACGAAGGGCGGGCGAATGCCTTGGCGCTGTTGATGCCGGCGCGTGTGCGCTTGCCGTACTGGCGGCGCAAAAGCTTGAGCTGCTGAGTCAGCACAACGTGCTCGCCCATTTGCCCCTCCGCCTGGGCCTGCTTTCTCGCCGCTTGCAGCATCACGTGGGCCTTGGCCGGATCGTCCTCGGTAAAGCTCAGGATCTGCGCCAGGCTGGTGGCGCTCTGCTTTTGCAGCTGCTTGCGCAGGTTGCGCGCGGCATCGTCCAGGCCCTTGTCCTGACTCCCGATCAACTGTTGATACAGCTCGCCCAGCTTCACGGCCCGCGACTGCAGCGCGTTGCCGCTGGCGATCAGCTCGCGCTGACTCAGGCTCTTGCTTTGCTGAACCAATGCCGAGGCGAACCGCGCGACTTGCTGCGGCGACGTGCCGTTGGGATTCGGCGGTGCGCTGTGCAATGACGCAGGCGTGCTCGCCTGCGGTTTTGCCGGCGCCAGTGCAAAGGTTTGCAAAGCCGTTATGACGGGGAGCGCGATTTTCATAGGTCGAGTCTGGGCGTGGTCATGGGCTCTGAGTGGAGCGTGCCGGCAAAGCGGTTCCATCTATTTGCCCGACGGCGGGCCTGTGCCAAATCCTGTTCTGGAAAGAGTGTGTTCGCGCAAAAAATTGCACAGCGCTTTTCTGGTCCGAATGATTAATCGTTATTAATCAGTGAGATAAAAGGTTCGTGTGGCTGGCACGCATATCGCTATAGGGCTATTACACTCAAAACAAGGAAGAGCCCTGATGTTGTCCACTCTTGCGATCCTCGATATTGACGTCCCGGCACGCCGCCCAGCCGCTGGAATTCGGCACCTGACCAGTGACCAGATCAAGATGATTCGCGGCTTTATTCAGAAGCGCGTCATGAACCCGGAAGATGTCGATGACATCCTGCAAAGCACCTTCCTGGAAGCCTTGCGCAGCGAGCACAAGTTTCAGCACGCCAGCAAACCCCAGACCTGGCTGTGCGGCATCGCGCTGAACCTGATCCGCAACCATTTCCGCAAGATGTACCGTCAGCCCTATCAGGAAAGCTGGGAAGACCACACCCATTCCGAGCCTGACAGCCATGGCGATATCGGCCATCAGGTCGACGGCCATCGTCAGTTGGCGCGGGTCGTCAGGGCCATTGGCACGCTGCCGTCGAACATGCAGCGGGTGATTGAAGTGTCGCTGGAAATGGACGGCAATTATCAGGAAACCGCGTCGTCCCTCGGCGTGCCGATCGGCACCGTGCGTTCACGTTTGTCTCGAGCCCGGGAGCAGCTCAAGCGCCAGATGGACCCGTTCGCCTGAGCACCACCTTTGTGGGACCGGCTTTAGCCGGGAAGGCGTCATGCGTCACGCCGCGGGCTTGAGGGTGTCCACACAGGCCTCTTCCCGGCTGAAGCCGGTCCCACTAGAAAGCATTGAGTGCATCCAGTGGGATTGGCTGCACGCGACCCATGTAGGACTGGCTTTAGCCGGGAAGGCGTCGGGCGTCACGCCGCCGAATTGAGGGTGTTCACACGGACCTCTTCCCGGCTGAAGCCGGTCCCACTAAACAGCATCGCGTGCATTCAGCGGGATTGGCTGCACGCGACCCTTGTGGGACCGGCTTTAGCCGGGAAGGCGTCGGGCGTCACGCCGCCGAATTGAGGGTGTACACACAGGCCTCTTCCCGGCTGAAGCCGGTCCCACTAAAAAGCATTGCGTGTATTCAGCAGCGGGATTGGCTGGACGCGACCCATGTGGGACCGGCTTTAGCCGGGAAGGCGTCGGGCGTCACGCCGCAGGATTGAGGGTGTTCACAAGGGCCTCTTCACGGCTGAAGCCGGTCCTACCAAAAA
>NZ_DASVUM010000241.1:0-7605 GCF_036387035.1 Pseudomonas sp.
CGATCGCTGAGGGTCGCCACGCTCAAGGCCGCCACGGCCCGGCCATCACGGTCCAGGATCGGCACCGCCAGCCCGGCCATGCCTTCCAGCACGCCGGTGTTGCGCGCGGCATAGCCGGTGCGCCGGACCGTGTCGATCTCCGAGCGCAGCATCACTTCATCGTATAGGTGGAAATCCCGCAGGCGCGGCAGGTTGTAGCGAATCACCGTCTCGCGCTCTTCCTCCGGCAGAAACGCCAGGATGGCCAGGCTGCCCTGCCCCACGCCCAGCGCGACGCGGCCGCCGATGTCGCCGGTGAAGGTGCGGATCGGGTACGGCCCTTCGCTGCGGTCCAGGCAAACCGCATCGAAACCACTGCGGGCGAGGAGGAACAACGAGTCGCCCAGCGAGGCCGACAGGCGCAGCAGGCTGGGCCGTACCACGTCGCGCAGGTTGCCGGAGTGCCCGGCGCGCGCCGCCAGGGCGAAGAACTCAAGGCTCAAGCGATAGCGCTTGCTGCGCAGGTCCTGCTCGACCATGCCCTCTTCCATCAGGCTGCGCAGCAGGCGGTGGGTGGTCGGTTGCGACAGCCCGACCTGCTGCGCCAACTGCGTCACCCGTTCGCTGCCTTCGGGGCATTCGCCCAGTGCACGCAGCACCGCGAACAACCGTGAGACCGCGCCCACGCCTGTTTCTTTCTGGACAGTCTTCCGCTCAGTGGAATCCATAAAGCAATACTTCCGCTTTTTATTCAGTGAATGAATGGATCAGAAAAAACTACTCACTCAATGAAATTGTTCGTTGAGCGCATCCTAGTCTTGGGCCTAGGATCAGTCCACAGGGCGATTTGAATAACAGCGGCAGCCGACATTGATCGAGCGCCAGCGTCCACGGCCACACGCAGCACTTCTCTTCGCATCTGCCCATAAAAACGCACGCCTTCGGTGTGCACAAAAAAGGTGGAACGCAGCCATGGCTTTTCTTGAACTCCAGGCACTGTGCAAACGCTACGGCCCCGTCGACGCGGTCGTCGCCACCGACCTTTCGGTGGAGCAAGGCGAGTTCGTCTCCCTGCTCGGCCCCTCCGGCTGCGGCAAAACCACCACCTTGCAAATGATCGCCGGCTTCGTTGATGTCAGCGCCGGACGCATCCTGCTGGACGGCCGCGACATTACCCACGCCAAACCGGCCAGTCGCGGGCTGGGCGTGGTGTTTCAGTCCTACGCGCTGTTCCCCCACATGACCGTGCGCGACAACGTGGCGTTCGGCCTGAAGATGCGCAAGGTCTCCGCCGCCGACATCGAGCGTCGCGTCTCCCGCGTGCTGGAGCTGGTACGCCTGACGCCTCATGCCGGGCGCTACCCGCGCGAGCTGTCCGGCGGGCAGCGTCAGCGTGTGGCGCTGGCCCGGGCGCTGGTGATCGAGCCGCCGGTGCTGTTGCTGGACGAGCCGCTCTCCAACCTCGACGCCAACCTGCGCGAAGAGATGCAGTTTGAAATCCGTCGTATCCAGCGCGAAGTCGGCATCACCAGCTTGATGGTCACCCACGACCAGGCCGAGGCGCTGTCCATCAGCGATCGCGTCGTGGTCATGCAGGCCGGGCGTATCACCCAGATCGACGAGCCGTATCACCTCTACGAACACCCTCGCACCCGCTTCATCTCCGGCTTCGTCGGCAAGGCCAATCTGCTGCGCGGCGATCGCGATGCCAGCGGCACGGCCCAGGTGCGTCATCAGCCAGGCGACGGCGAACTGGTGCTGAGCCTGCGCCCGGAGAAGATCGACCTGGTGGCTGCCGGCGCGGGTCGGCTGCAAGGGCGCGTCGTCATGCGCTACTTTCTGGGCAGTCAATGGCTGTACCGCATCGAAACCCCCATCGGCGAGATCACGGTGGTGCGCCGTAACGACGGCGATCCGCCGATGAACGAAGGCTTCGTGGTGGGGCTGGACTGGCCATCCGATCTGCTGCGCGTGTTGAGCGTTGACGAGGTGCCGGCATGAGTGTGCTGCGTGACACCGGACGCGGGTACCTGCTGTCGGCCCCGGCGCTGGCGCTGTTCTTCGGGCTGCTGGTGCTGCCGTTACTGCTGACGCTGGTGCTGTCGTTCAACGTTTTCGACTACGAAGTAGGGGTCAAGGGCGGTGAATGGACGCTGGCGCAGTACGCCAATCTGGTCACCGATTCGTACTTCTACGAGATCTTCCTGCGCACGTTCTGGATCAGCGCGCTGGTGACCCTGCTATGCGTGGTGATCGGCGTTCCGGAGGCCTACATCCTTAGTCGCATGGGTACCCCGTGGCGTTCGATTTTCCTGATTCTGATTCTGACGCCGCTGCTGATTTCAGTGGTGGTAAGGGCCTTTGGCTGGAGCCTGCTGCTGGGCGCCGATGGCTTGATCAATCAGGCAATCCAGGCCCTCGGCGGCCGTCCGGTGAAGATGCTCTACACCCCGTTCGCGGTGATTCTGGCGCTGGTCCACGTGATGCTGCCGTTCATGATCATCCCGGTGTGGACCTCGCTGCAGAAGCTTGACCCCTGCGCCGAACAGGCCGCGCTGTCCCTGGGCGCGAGCCAGACGGACGTGATGCGCCGGGTGGTGCTGCCACAGGTGATGCCGGGCGTGCTGTCCGGGACGCTGATCGTCTTCGGCCTGTCCGCCAGCTCGTTCGCCATTCCCGGCCTGCTCGGCGGGCGCCGCCTGAAAATGGTCGCCACCGTCGTCTACGACCAATACCTCTCGGAACTCAACTGGCCCATGGGCGCGGCGATCGCCGTGGCACTGCTGCTGATCAACCTGTTGGTCATGCTGTCGTGGAACCGCCTGGTTGAAGGCCACTATAAAAAATCCCTGGGGGTATGACTGATGTCCCGTAACGGTCCTCTGGCCCTGTCGTTTCATGCCCTGGTGGTGGTGTTCATGCTGGCGCCGCTGGTGGTGGTGTGCCTCGTGGCGTTTACCCCGGAAAACACCCTCAGTCTGCCCTGGAACGGGTTTTCCCTGCGCTGGTTCAGGGCGGTGTTCGAACGCGCCGATTTCATCCAGTCCTTCTACAACAGCCTGATGCTGGCGGTGGTCGCGGCCACGCTGGCGACGTTGATTGCCGTACCGGCGGCGCTGGCGATCACCCGTTATCGCTTTCCGGGCCGCGACTTTCTCAACGGCCTGTTTCTGTCGCCGATCATCATCCCGCACCTGGTGCTGGGCGTGGCGATGCTGCGCCTGTTCGCGCTGATGGGGGTCAATGGCAGTTTCGTCTGGCTGATGTTCGCCCACGTGGTGGTGATCACGCCCTACGTGCTGCGGCTGGTGATCGCCGCGTCCATCGGCATGGACCGCAGCGCCGAGCAGGCGGCCGAATCCCTGGGTGCCAGCCGCTTTACGCTGTTTCGTCTGATCACCCTGCCGATGATTCTGCCCGGCGTGGCCGGTGGCTGGCTGTTGGCGTTCATCAACAGCTTCGACGAAGTGACCCTGTCGATCTTCGTCACCTCGCCGTCCACCCAGACCCTGCCGGTGCGCATGTACGTCTACGCCACCGAATCCATCGACCCGATGATGGCGGCGGTCTCCGCGCTGGTCATCGCCCTGACGGCGGCCACCATGATCATTCTCGACCGGGTCTACGGGCTGGACCGGGTTTTGGTAGGGAGGCATTGATGAGCACTGCATCGATCACGCTCTGCTGTGTGGAGCGCGCGCCATGGCTTTGCTGAAACGACTGGCTGAACGCGACCGTGCGGTGCTGCCCTTCACCCTCGACGGCCAACCGGCCAGCGGTTTGCACGGCGACACCTTGCTCACCGCTGTGCTGACGACGGAAGACTCATTGCGCGGCAGCGACTTCAGTGGCGAACCCCGGGCCGGGTTTTGCCTGATGGGCGCGTGCCAGGATTGCTGGGTCAGGCTGGGTGACGGCCGCCGGGTGCGGGCCTGCTCGACGCTACTGGAGGCTGGCGTCTGCGTCAGCCGCGAACCGGGGCGCAACCTATGAGCGAGTCGACGACCTCAATGGCAAACACGGTCGTCGTCGGCGCCGGCCCGGCGGGCATTCGCGCGGCGCAGACGCTCCTTGCCCACGGCCTGCGCCCCTGTCTGCTGGATGAAAGCCTGCGCGGCGGCGGTCAGGTCTATCGTCGCCAGCCGGCGCACTTCAAGCGCTCGGCCAAGGCCCTGTACGGCTTCGAGGCGGCCAAGGCCGAAGCGGTTCACGCCACGCTGGATGAGTTGCAGGCCGATCTCGACTATCGCCCGGAAACCTTGGTGTGGAACGCCGAAGCTCGGACCCTCGACACCCTGTGCAACGGCCGCGCGGCGCAAGTGCCGTTCAAACATTTGATCGTGGCCACCGGCGCCACCGACCGTATCTTGCCGGTGCCGGGCTGGACGCTGCCTGGCGTGTACAGCCTCGGCGCGGCGCAGATCGCACTGAAGTTTCAGGGCTGTGCCATCGGCCAGCGGGTGGTGTTCGCCGGCAGCGGCCCGCTGCTGTATCTGGTGGCGTATCAGTACGCCAAGGCCGGCGCGACGGTGCTGGCGGTGCTCGACAGTTCGCCCTTCTCCGCCCAGACCCGCGCCCTGCCCGCGCTGCTCGGGCAACCGTCCACGCTGGCCAAAGGGCTTTATTACCGGGCCTGGCTCACCGCTCACGGTGTCCCGGTGCATCAAGGCGTGCAACTGCACGACATTCAGGGCGAGCGTCGGGTTACCGGAGTCAGCTGGGAGCAAAATCATCAACGCAAACACCTTGCCTGTGACGCCGTGGCGTTCGCCCACGCCTTGCGCAGCGAAACCCAGCTGGCCGATCTGCTCGGCTGCGACTTCGCCTGGAGCGCCTTGAACCGCGCCTGGCTGCCCACCCGCGACCCGGCCGGACGCAGCAGCGTCGAGGGCGTTTATCTGGCCGGTGACGGCGCCGGCATCATGGGCGCCGACGCGGCGGAGCTTGCCGGCGAGCTGGCGGCGCTGACCTTGTTGGGTGACATCGGCCACCGCATCGACCGGGCCCGCAGCATCGAATTGCAGCGCCAACTGGAAGCGATCCAGCGGTTTCGTCAGGGGCTGGAAACGGCATTCCCGTTCCCTGAAGGCTGGGCGGCGCAGGCGCCGGACGCCTTGACGGTGTGCCGCTGCGAAGAAGTCAGCGCCGGCGACATCCGTCAAACCGTGGCCGAGGGTCACTGGGAGATCAATCGGGTCAAGGCCATGTGCCGGGTCGGCATGGGCCGCTGCCAAGGGCGGATGTGTGGGCTGGCCGCTGCCGAAATCGTCGCTCAAGCCTCGGGGCGCGACGTCGCCAGCATTGGGCGTCTGCGTGGCCAGGCGCCGATCAAGCCCCTGCCCTTCGGCATGGAGACCGAACAATGAGCCGGCCCGTTGACGTGGACGCAGTGATTATCGGTGGCGGTATCGTCGGTGCCTCGGCAGCGCTGTTCCTGGCCCTGAGCGGGAAACGCGTGGCGTTGCTGGAGCGGGATTTTTTCGGGTCCCATTCAAGCGGCGTCAACTATGGTGGCGTGCGGCGTCAGGGTCGGCCGTTGTCGCAACTGCCGTTGTCCCAGCGGGCCCATGAAATCTGGGGGGACCTGCGCGCCTTTATCAGCATCGACGGCGAGTACGTGCGCTCCGGCCATCTCAAACTGGCCCGCAGCGACAAAGACATGGCCGCGCTGGTCGCCTATGAACAAGCGTCGCGCGGCTACGGGATGCAACTCGAGCTGCTCGATCACGCCCAGTTGCGCGCACGCTTTCCCTGGGCTGGCGATGTGGCCGTAGGCGCCTCGCTGTGTGCCGACGACGGTCACGCCAATCCGCGTCTCGTGTCCCCGGCCTTTGCCTTCGCGGCCCGCCGCGCCGGTGCGCAGACCTTCGAGCAGGCCTCCGTCAGTCAGGTGAGCCACGACGGTCAGGGGTTCATGGTGCAAACCGAGGATGGTCAGTGCTTCCGTGCGCCGTGGCTGCTCAATTGCGCCGGCGCCTGGGCCGCGCAACTGGCTCAGCAGTTCGGTGAACCGGTGCCCATGCGCGCCGGGCACCCGGCGATGCTGGTGACCGAGCCGCTGCCGATGTTCATGGACGTCAGCACCGGCGTCGAAGGCGGCGGGATCTACGCCCGGCAGGTCGCGCGGGGCAATTGTGTGCTGGGCGGCGGCCAGGGATTCCCACTGGGCGCGGCCACCGCGCGGCCCGGTCAGGCGGCGATTCTGGAGATCCTGCGCAACGCTGTTGAGCTTTACCCGCCGCTGGCGGGCGCCCAGGCCATCCGCACCTGGAGCGGCACCGAAGGGTATCTGCCCGACCGCGAGCCCGTGCTGGGCGCCAGCTCGACGCAACCCGGCCTGCTGCACGGTTTCGGCTTTGCCGGCTCGGGCTTCCAGATAGGCCCGGCGGCGGGCGAAGCCCTGGCGCAGATGGTCTGTGTCGGCGCGTCGAACATCGACCTGACCGCGTTCTCGATCAACCGCTTTCAAACGCATCTGCAAGCCCGGCTGCAAATACAGGAGCCAATACCCGCCATCGTCGTGCCCTCCGGCACCGATCACGTCATTCCATTGCTCAGAGGAAGGTCGCACCCATGACTCACATGAAACGCGTTGCCCTGACCGGCTTGTCTTGCCTGCCGTTTGCCCTGTCGGTTGCGGCCCTGCCCGCCCAGGCCGAACCGACCCTGTACCTGGGCATGAACGGCGGCACCATGGAGCGCTTGTACGCCGATCACGTGCTGCCGGCGTTCGAGAAAGCCAACAACGTCAAAGTGGTGATCGTGCCGGGCACGTCCTCGGACATCCTCGCCAAGGCCCAGGCGAGCAAGGACAACCCGCAGATGCACGTAATGTTCCTCGACGACGGCATCATGTACCGGGCGATTTCCATGGGCCTGTGCGGCAAGTTGGACGCGAGCCCGGCCCTGGCGGAAATTCCCGCCAAGGGCAAGATCAAGGACGAAGCGGTCGCCGTCAGCCTGGGCGTCACCGGGCTGGCCTACAACACCACGATGTTCAAGGAGAACGGCTGGAGCGCGCCGACGTCCTGGGCCGACATGGCGGACCCGCGCTATAAAGAAAAGCTGGTGTTCCAGTCGCTGGCCTCCTCAACCTTTGGCCTGCACGGCTTTCTGATGTTCAACCGGCTGCAGGGCGGTAGCGAAACCAATGTGGAGCCGGGCTTCAAGGCGTGGCCGAAGACTGTCGGGCCGAACGTGCTTGAGTACATCGCCAGCTCGGCGAAGATTTCGGAGATGGTGCAGACCGGGGAAGCGGCGCTGTTCCCGTTGACACCGACGCAAGTCACCGCGCTTAAACTCAAGGGCGTGCCGGTGGAATACGCGCCACCGAAGGAAGGCGGCGTGGTCCTCAACGTCGCCGAATGCACCATCGCCAACAACGACCAGCCTGAACTGGCGCAGAAGCTCGCGGCCTTCCTGCTGACCCCGCAAGCCCAGGCGCCAGCTCTGGAGATTGGCGACCAGATCCCGTCCAACCCGAAAACCCCGACCACCGACAAGACCCGCGGCCAGGTTGAAGCCATGAACAAATACCTGGAAACCGCGGTGACCATCGATTGGGATCAGGTCAACCAGGTCCGCCCGGAATGGAACGCCCGCTGGAGCCGCACGATCGAGCGCTAG
>NZ_DASVUM010000242.1:0-32898 GCF_036387035.1 Pseudomonas sp.
GCGATCCGCTGTGATCCTTATGTGAAGGGTTTTTACGAGGGCCTGTTGGGCCGAGGCAAGCGTAAGATGCAGGCGATATGCGCGGTGATGCGTAAATACCTGACAGGTTTGTGGGCTTGCATGCGCAGCGGCGAAGACTTCGATACGGCCAAGCTTTTCAGCGAAAAACATCTGCAAAAAGCTTGATCCGGAACAGAGTATCTACAGTCTCAGCATTACTTCGCCAAATACCGCATCCCTTCCTCCAGCCCGCGCAGCGTCAGCGGGTACATCTGGTCTTCGATCAAGTCGCGCACGATGTTGGTTGAGGTGGTGTAGGCCCAGGCGTCTTTGGGGTACGGATTGATCCAGATGATCTTCTTGAACTTGGCCATGAACCGCTGCATCCAGACGTAGCCGGCTTCTTCGTTCCAGTGCTCGACACTGCCGCCGGCCTGTGTGATTTCGTAGGGCGCCATGGCGGCGTCGCCGATGAAGATCACTTTGTAGTCGGCGCCGTATTTGTGCAGCAGGTCTTGGGTGGCGGTGCGCTCGGAGGTGCGGCGCAGGTTGTTCTTCCACACTGACTCATAAACGAAGTTATGGAAGTAGAAGTACTCCATGTGCTTGAACTCGGTCTTGCAGGCCGAGAACAGTTCCTCGCAAATCTTGACGTGGGCGTCCATCGAGCCGCCGATGTCGAACAGCAGCAATAGCTTGATGGTGTTGCGGCGTTCCGGGCGCATCTGGATGTTCAGCAGGCCGGCGTCGCGGGCGGTATGGTCGATGGTGCCGTCGATGTCCAATTCGTCAGCCGCGCCCTGGCGCGCGAACTTGCGAAGCCGACGCAGCGCAACTTTGATATTGCGCGTGCCCAGTTCAACCCCGTCGTCAAGGTTCTTGTACTCGCGCTGATCCCAGACTTTTACGGCCTTGCCCTGGCGCTGGCCGGCATCGCCCACCCGAATCCCCTCAGGGTTGTAACCGCCTGAACCGAACGGACTGGTGCCGCCGGTGCCGATCCATTTGTTGCCGCCTGCGTGACGCTCCTTTTGCTCTTCCAGACGCTTCTTGAATGCTTCGATGAGTTGGTCCAGGCCGCCGAGCGACTGGATCTGGGCGCGTTCTTCAGCCGTCAGCGAGCGCTCGAATTCCTTGCGCAGCCAGTCTTCAGGGATCAACGCCTGCAGATGATCATCGAGCTTTTCCAGGCCGTTGAAGTACGCACCGAAAGCCCGATCAAACTTATCGAAATGGCGTTCGTCCTTCACCAGAATCGCGCGCGACAGGTAATAGAACTCGTCCATGTCGGCAAACGTCACGCGCTGTTTCAGCGCGTTGATGAGGTCGAGCAGTTCACGCAACGAAACCGGCACTTTGGCAGCGCGCATTTCGTTGAACAGATTGAGCAACATAATCGGCGTCCCACGCTTATCTAAAAAGCGATGACTTAATAACTTTTACCCGAATGCTTAGCGATTACCGCGACGGCTCATGAACGCCAGGCGTTCCAGCAGTTGCACGTCCTGCTCGTTCTTGACCAGGGCACCGGCCAGCGGCGGGATGGCTTTGGTCGGATCGCGCTCGCGCAGTACCGCTTCGCCGATGTTGTCGGCCATCAGCAGTTTCAGCCAGTCGACCAGCTCGGAAGTGGAGGGCTTTTTCTTCAGTCCCGGCACTTTGCGCACGTCGAAAAACACGTCCAGCGCTTCGCTGACCAAGTCCTTTTTGATGTTCGGATAATGCACGTCGACGATCTTTTGCAGCGTGCTGCGATCCGGGAACGCGATGTAGTGAAAGAAGCAGCGGCGCAGAAAAGCGTCGGGTAGCTCTTTTTCGTTGTTGGACGTAATGATGATGATCGGGCGTTTTTTCGCCTTGATGGTCTCGTCTATTTCGTAAACGTAGAACTCCATTTTGTCGAGTTCTTGCAGCAGGTCGTTGGGGAATTCAATGTCGGCCTTGTCGATTTCATCGATCAGCAGAATCACCCGCTCTTCGGATTCGAAGGCCTCCCAGAGCTTGCCTTTCTTCAGGTAATTGCGCACGTCATGGACTTTGTCGACGCCCAGCTGCGAGTCGCGCAGGCGGCTGACCGCGTCGTACTCGTAGAGGCCTTGATGCGCTTTGGTGGTCGATTTGATGTGCCAGGTGATCAGTCGCGCGCCGAAGGATTCGGCCAGTTGCTCGGCGAGCATGGTTTTACCGGTGCCGGGCTCGCCTTTGACCAGCAGCGGACGCTCCAGGGTGATGGCGGCATTCACCGCAAGCTTCAGATCGTCAGTGGCGACGTAGGCGTGGGTGCCTTCGAATTTCATCGGGAAAATCCTCGAACAGCGCGAACAGACACCGGCCTGAGCCGCGCAACATAGGGCGTAAAGAATGCAGCGACTATACCGCGCACTTCTTGCGACTGGGAACGCAGACGCTTTATTCAGTACCTGAATGGGGCGTCAGGATCTGACTGGTTAAATTGTGTAACCTCTGTTGAGGTATCGCCAAAATAGCTATACCGTTCTTGGCATGTCGACAAAATACAGATTCAGGGACAAATACAGGATTCAGCTGCGGGAAAAGGATCACCTGCCGCCCCATGTGGCACCTCACCGGTGGCGGGTTGGATGTGCTGATCTGCCTGCAGTTGATAGCACCGATGCGCGGTCATGCCCCGGCCGTCGTACTCAGGGAGGCGCTCGAATGGATAAGGGCTCACCAAACAGAATTGCTGGAGGAATGGAAACGATGGCACCCATGAAACGCCCACGCCTCAAAACCGTAGAGGCGCTGGCTGGACAAAAACTGGCGCTGACATTCATCAACGACATGACATACATCGTCGACCTGAGCAGTGACATCGCTGCACTACCAGGTCTGCAACCGCTCAAGGACCCCGACGCGTTCCGGCAGGCACAGATTGGCGACGACGGCTGGACGGTCGAGTGGGCCGGGCCGGACATCCAGATCGGCGCCGACACCCTGTATCTGGACGCCAAGGCGCAGGCCGCCACTGACGAGAACACGCGGATATTCATCGGCTGGCGCGCGCGCACCGGCTTGCCGCTGGCCCTGGCGGCCGAGGCACTGGGCGTTAGCACACGCAGCATTACCCGTTACACCAATGGCAACGAGGCGGCGCCGCGCACCTTGGCGTTGGCGTGCCTCGGCTGGGATGCGTTGCAGAATCAAGCAGAGAACGGCGTCTTATTGGCCGAGAAGCGTGCGGCTTATGCTGCCGAAAGGCCGGCTGGGGAAGGTGATGAGTGACTCAGGCTGGGAACGGCATTTATTGCAGCGATGATTCATCGCTGAAATAACGCTTCGCGAGCAAGCTTGTCCCGCGACCGGCTGCGCAGCAGTCGTTGAACCTCGCGACGCCATGCTTGCTGACACAGCGCATTCATTGTTTTGCTGCCGCTGCGCGCCAGATCGCGGGACAAGCCGCGCTCCTACGTTCCATCGGCGTCGAATCGGGAATTACGCTCGTGCGTGAAATCTGGTTGCGGCGAACGCAACATCCACGACCTGCGCGAATCCTGTAGGAGCGTGGCTTGTCCCGCGATCGGCTGCGCAGCAGTCGTGAAACCTCGCGACGCCATTGTTCCTGGCACACCGCATTCACTGTGTTGCTGCCGCTGCGCGCCAGATCGCGGGACAAGGTCGCTCTTACACTGGCACTGGCAATCAGGCGCCGAACTTTACGGTGCTTATTTCGCGTCGCCCTTGCCACTGTCATAGCGCGTGTTGAACGCCTGCACAAAGGCGTTTCGCAGGATCTGCAAGAACGCTTCGAAGGCACTGATGTCCTGCTTGTGAACGCTGCCGCTCAGTTCGACGCGGGTGGCGAACTGGTTTTTCTCCTGATTTTTCAGCACGGTTTCGCTGCCGCCGACCACGGCTTCCCAGATCGAACGGAAGAAGCCCTTGTTCTGGTTTTCCACGTCCTGCTGCCAATTGAAGATGTCCACGTTGCGCAGCAGCGGCTTGATGTAACCGCTGAGCTGGCCTTTGTTGGCCTGCGCTTCAATGACCACGTCACCGTCTCCTGCGTTGAAATCAAACTTGCCGTACGCCGAGGCGAAGTCGTTCATGCGCTTGAGCTGAAGGCCGGTCGCGCGAAGCTTGAAGTCGAAGTCTTCGAAGCTGAACGGGTCGAAGGTTGCCGTACTTTCCAGTGGCGCATGGCCCATCAGCATGGCCTTGCCCTCGAAACGCGCATCGCGTTTGCCGGCCTTGTCTTCGACGTTCGTCAGGTTGTAGACGCTGGCGTTAATCTTGTCGGCGTCGATTTTGACCTTTGGCGTGGAGTTGAAGTTGCTGAAGGTGATCTTGCCGTCCTGAATGCGCAGCTCGTTGAGGGTGATGGGCAGCAGTTTGTCCAGCTGGGCCTGCCAGTTGGTCCCGGCACCGGTCTGCGACTGACGCTTGTCCGGGCCGCCGTCGACGAAGTTGAGTTCGGGGCTGATGAAGGCAACCTCGGCGACGACGGCATGGTCGTACCAGAGCGAATGCCAGCTGACGGCCAGGTCGATGACCGGCGCATCCAGCAGCGGCACCGGCACCTTGCCGTCAACCTTGACGATTTTAAGCCCGTTGATCCGGTACGCCCCGCGCCACAGGGCCAGGTCCACATCGGTCACTTGGCCGCGGTAGTCGCCCATGTCGGCGAGTTTTTCGTTGAGGTAATTGCGCACCACATACGGCAGCGCGATGTGAACGGCGATCAGCAACACCACCAGGCCAACAATTATCCCTAACGGCCAGCTGTAACGACGTTTCATGTTCCTACCCTCTCGTGACGTAGTTTTGTTGACTGCTGGCGATGCGATCGGTTCGCTTCGACTGGACGTTGCACAGGCTCAAGGCATAGGCTTCAAGTTTTTCCAACCCTGCACAAGGACCCGGTCATGAGCCGTATTTACGCAGATAACGCCCATTCCATCGGCAACACGCCACTGGTGCAGATCAACCGTATCGCGCCGCGCGGGGTCACCATCCTGGCCAAGATCGAGGGGCGTAATCCGGGGTATTCCGTCAAGTGCCGGATCGGCGCGAACATGATCTGGGACGCCGAAAGCAGCGGCAAGATCAAGCCAGGCATGACCATCGTCGAGCCCACGTCCGGCAACACCGGCATCGGCCTCGCTTTCGTTGCCGCCGCGCGCGGTTACAAGCTGACCCTGACCATGCCGGCTTCCATGAGTATAGAGCGGCGCAAGGTGCTCAAGGCCCTGGGCGCCGAACTGGTGCTCACCGAGCCGGCGTTGGGCATGAAGGGCTCCATCGCCAAGGCCGAGGAACTCGTTGCCAGTGACCCCGGCCGCTACTTCATGCCGGCGCAGTTCGAGAACCCGGCCAACCCGGCCATTCACGAGAAGACCACCGGCCCGGAAATCTGGAACGACACCGACGGCGCCATCGACGTGCTGGTGGCGGGTGTCGGCACGGGCGGCACCATCACCGGCGTTTCGCGCTACATCAAGCACGCCATGGGCAAGCCGATCATTTCAGTGGCCGTCGAACCCATGGGCTCGCCGATCATCACCCAGGCGATGGCGGGCGAAGAGATCAAACCCAGTCCTCACAAGATTCAAGGCATTGGCGCAGGCTTTATTCCGAAGAACCTCGACCTCTCGATTGTTGACCGCGTCGAGTTGGTGAGTGATGAAGAAGCCAAGGCCATGGCCCTGCGGCTGATGCAGGAAGAGGGGATTCTCTGCGGTATTTCGTGCGGCGCGGCCATGCACGCAGCCGTGCGACTGGCCGAGAAACCGGAAATGCAGGGCAAGACCATCGTGGTCGTGCTGCCGGATTCGGGTGAGCGCTACCTGTCGAGCATGCTCTTCAGCGACTTGTTCACCGATCAGGAGCTGACCCAATAGTCGGTTCCTGCGCTGCTTCGGCTTTTTACCCGGCGGACTAAGGCTTATGATGGCCGCCATTCGAAACCCGCCGCACGATTGTCCCAGGTCAGTCGGCGGCCGTTTCAGCAGCGTAAGCTTCGGGCCGCGCGGTTCGGCCCTGTTTCAAGGAGAGTTTCATGACCCTTTCTTTTGCTGTCAAAGCGGCGATTCTGCTGCTGTTTGTAGGCAGCACGCTGTACGTGCATCTGCGCGGCAAGGCGCGTTTGCCTGTATTGCGCCAGTTCGTGAATCACTCCGCACTGTTCGCCCCCTACAACGCCTTGATGTACCTGTTCTCCAGCGTGCCGTCCAAACCGTATCTGGACCGCAGCAAGTTTCCCGAACTCGACGTGCTGCGCGACAACTGGGAAACCATCCGTGACGAAGCCATGCATTTGTTTGACGAGGGCTATATCCGCGCGGCCGCGAAGGACAACGATGCGGGTTTCGGTTCGTTCTTCAAGAAAGGCTGGAAGCGCTTCTATCTGAAGTGGTACGACAAACCGCTGCCGTCGGCGGAGGCGCTGTGCCCCAAGACGGTCGAGCTGGTCAGCCGCATTCCCAACGTCAAAGGCGCGATGTTTGCGCTGTTGCCCGGCGGCAGCCACTTGAACCCGCACCGCGACCCGTTCGCCGGCTCCCTGCGTTACCACTTGGGCCTGTCGACGCCCAATTCCGATGATTGCCGCATTTTCGTTGACGGTCAGGTCTACGCCTGGCGCGACGGTGACGACGTGATGTTCGATGAAACCTACGTGCATTGGGTCAAGAACGAAACCGACGTCACCCGCGTGATCCTCTTTTGCGACATCGAGCGGCCGCTGAGCAATCGCTTCATGACCGCCCTAAACCGCCGCGTCAGTGCGTTTCTGGGCCGCGCCACTGCGCCGCAGAACACCGATGACGAGCGCGTGGGCGGGATCAATCAGGCGTATGCGTTCAGCAAGCGGTTCAGCAACGGCTTCAGCGGAAAGGTTAAGCAGTTCAAACGCGCCAATCCCAAGGCCTACCGTATCTTGCGTCCGGTGCTGTCGGTGCTCGTACTGACCTTGCTGGGTTACTGGCTGTTCGGCTAGAAAAACGGCTTCACTGAGCGCCGTCGCACCTTGTGTGACGGCGCTTTTTTTATGCCCGGCACAAGGGCATAACCGGCAAATAGCACGTCTATTCAATCCTCTTCGGGCCAGTCGGCGGACCCTGCGTCCAGCCCTTTTTCCCGGAGACGATGTTCATGCGCGCCAGATTCCTGATGTTTTCCGCCACGCTGTTCGGCCTGGCCGGTCCGATGGCGGCCGTGGTCGCACCGACCGTTGCCTTTGCCCAATCGGCCGCCGTGGCGGTTGCGCCGCAATACGACACCACCCATGTGTACGTCGCGCCTGCCGACGTTGATCGCTTCGTTCAAAGCTTCACCGCGACATTCGGCGGCCAGAGCACGCCCCAAGTGGTGGTCAACGTGTTGCCGGTGCCCAGCAGCACCACGTCCCAGCTGATTCAAACGCCGGTCGGCACCGTTTCGCTGTTCGGCTTCAAGACCCCGATTCCGCGTCCGTTTGGCGATGAGCGCAACGGTTATCTGGTCAAGGACATGGACGTGGCAATCAAAGAGGCGCGTCAGGCCGGTGCCGACGTCATCGTGTCGGACTTCCCGGACCCCATCGGCCGCGACGCCGTGGTGCAGTGGCCGGGTGGCGTGAACATGCAGCTTTACTGGCACACCAAAGTGCCGAGTTACGCGCCGTTTCAGAACGTTCCCGAGAACCGCGTCTACGTGTCCAATGACCGTGCCGGCGCCTTCGTGAAAGCGTTCATGACGTTCTCCCACGGCAAAGTCGTCAGCGACGAGAAGAAAGCGCCGGGTATCGAAATCGGTCGCGCCGACGCCACGTTCCACCGCATTCGCATTGAGTCGCCGTTCGGCAAAATGGTCGTGCTGGCCACCGACGGCCATCTGCCGTATCCGTTCGGCCATGACAACACCGGCTACGAGGTCGGTAATCTGCAGGACACGCTGAGCAAAGCCAAAGCGGCAGGCGTGAAGGTGATTGTCGAGCCTTTCACCAGCGCAGGGCGTACCGCTGCAGTTGTTGAGTTTCCGGGTGGCTACGTCGCTGAAATTCACCAGACCGCTGCGGCTGGTTGACCGATGGCGAGTGCTCGATTCGCTTCAGGTTTGAGCGGTGTGTGCCTGGCCATGGCGTTGCCGCTGGCGAGTGGCCAGGTGAGTGCCGACACGACGCAGGCGAGGCCGGTGATCAAGGCAAACCGCTGGCAGGAGGATTGGTCGGTGCTGGCCAATCCAACCCTGCGGACTGCGCCGCTGGACAGCCTCAAATACATCTCGCTGTCTGCCGACAATCCGCAGACCTATCTGTCGTTGGGCAGCACCTTGCGTGAGCGCTTCGAGATGAACGACGCCAGCGCGTTCGGCACACGCAATGTAGCCCGGGACAGGTATCTGCTGCAGCGCTTTCAGGTGCATGCCGATCTGCACTTCAACGAAAACTGGCGCGTGTTCACGCAGCTGGAAGACGTGCGCGCCTACGACAAAACCACCCTTGGCGGCGCTGATCAAAACCGTACCGACCTGCGCCTGGCGTTTCTCGAATACACAAAAAAGCTGGGCGATAACACGTTCAAGGCGCGGATGGGGCGGCAGGATTTCGCCTTCGACTTGCAGCGTTTTATTTCTTCGCGCGACGGGCCTAACGTGCGCCAGTCGTTCGATGCGTTGTGGGCAGATTGGGAAACCGGCTTGTGGCGCTTCATCGCGATCGCCAGCCGACCGGTGCAATACCAGGACGAGCGCCACTTCGACGACCGCTCGAACCATGAATTTCGCTTCCACCTGCTGCGCGCCGAGCGTCTGGTCGGCGGCAGTAACGAACTGTCGGCGTACGTCGGGCTGTATGAGCGCGACGATGCCAATTACCTGGACGCCAGCGGCGCGGAACACCGGAACATTTTTGACGCGCGGCTGGGCGGTGCGGCCGATGGCTACGACTGGGACCTGGAAACCATGGGGCAGACCGGTTCGGTCGGGGCCAAGAGCATTCGCGCCTGGGCGGCGGGCAGTCGCGTGGGTTACACCTTCGCCGACGTCAGCTGGACGCCGCGCCTGGGCCTGCAACTGGACGCGGCGTCGGGCGACCGCAACAGCGGCGATGGCACGCTGGGCACGTTCAATCCGCTGTTCCCCAATGGCTATTACTTCTCGCTGGGCGGCTACACCGGTTACGCCAACATCCTGCACGTCAAACCGTCGATTACGGTCAAACCCATCGCCAAGCTGAGCATTCAAACGGCGCTCGGCCTGCAATGGCGAGAGACCACCGAGGACGCGGTATACGTGCAGCCCAATATTGCGGTGGCCGGAACGGCGGGGCAGGGCAGTCGCTGGACAGGCGCTTACGGGCAAGTGCGCACGGACTACGCCTTCACCGGCAATCTGAGCGGTGCGATCGAGGCGGTTCACTATGACGTCGGCCAGTCGGTGCGCGATGCCGGCGGGCACGACAGCAACTACCTGGGCGTCGAGCTGAAACTGTCGTGGTAGGGGTTTGCCTGATCGCAGTAACGACGTCGCGTGATGACATTGCACGAGGCACCGGTGGCTGGTTATAGTCGGCCTCGTTGCTGTCACACTTGGCAACACCGAGTCTTTCCTTTCCAGAAGATGAGCACGATGCCTGCATCCAGCACCCGGTCCGCTTTGTCCGCTACAGCCAGCGCTGTTGCGGCACCGTGCGGCTGCATGCAAATCGCCTTCATCACGCATTACCCGCCACCCCCACCTGTGAACAGTCCTGTCGTGTGCGCCGTTGCACCGCCAGGGGTCGTTGTGCCCGGCTGATCGACTGCTGTCGATCGACGCCTGCAAACGCCCGCAAAACATCCGTGAATCCGGTTCGTACCGGGTCCGATTTTGTCTGAAACACAGGTGACTCATGTTCGCTAATAAAGCCTTGGCCTCGATGGCCACGACAACGCTTTTCGTCCTGCTCTGGAGCAGCGGCGCGATTGTTTCCAAGTGGGGCCTGACCCACGCGTCGCCGTTTGCGTTTTTGCTGTTTCGTTTCTTGCTGGCCCTGGCCGCGCTGACCATCCTGATTCCGGCGCTGGGCTACCGGCTTCCCGCCACCCGTGCGTCGATGCGTTTTGCACTGATGACCGGCGCGGTGCTGCTGGGCGCGTATCAGATCTGCTACTTGTTGGCGCTGGACATGAAGGTCGCCCCCGGCGTCATGGCCACGATCATGGGCGTGCAACCGATTCTGACGGCCGTGCTGATCGAACGCAGCCGCTCGGCGTCACGCATGTTCGGCCTGAGTCTGGGGCTGGCCGGCCTGGTGCTGGTGGTCTGGCAAGGTATTGGTGACGGCGGATCGCTGGCCGGCATGGCGTTTGGGGTATTGGGCATGTTGAGCATGACCGGGGGCTCGAGCATGCAGAAGCGCATCACCGACAACCCTCTGGGCACGTTGCCAGTGCAGTACCTCGCGGGGACGGTGGTGTGTGCGGTGTTCGTGCCGTTCCAACCTTTTCATTTCGAGCACAGCGTCAGCTTTTATGTGCCGGTCCTGTATATGGGGCTGGTGGTGTCGGTGCTGGCGACGTTCCTGCTCTACCGCTTGATCGCCCAAGGCAACCTGGTCAACGTCACCAGCCTGTTTTACCTCGTGCCCGGCGTCACGGCGATCATGGACTACCTGATCTTTGGCAACCGCCTCGCCCTGATGAGTCTGCTGGGCATGGTGCTGATCGTGGTGGGGTTGGTGTTTGTGTTCAGGAAGGTCAAGTAGCACCGTGCACCTCTGCGGCGGGCTTCGGGGATGAAGCGGTAGGAGTGAGCTTGCTCGCGATCTGGCGCGCAGCGGCAGCAGACCGCTGCATGCGGTGTGTCAGGCATCCAGCGCGTCAGGTTTCACGACTGCTGCGCAGCCGATCGCGGGACAAGCCACGCTCCTACACGAAGTGTGGTGGCCGCGGATGTGCGCGCGGCGATACGCGGATCGTGGCTTGGCGCGTAATGCGCGTATGGCTATAGGCGGATCGTGGCTTTGGGGCGAACTCTTCGGGCTCTGCAAATGAAACTGTGGGAGTGAGCTTGCTCGCGATCTGGCGCGTAGCGGCAGCAGACCGCTGCATGTGGTGTGTCAGGCATCTCAGCGCGTCAGGTTTCACGACTGCTGCGCAGCCGATCGCGGGACAAGCCACGCTCCTACACGAATCGTGGTTTGCCGAGGATGTGCGCACGGCGATACGCTGATCGTGGTGGCTGCGGATGTGCGCACGGCGATACGCGGATCGTTGTGCTGCGCATGTGCGCATGGCGATGCGCGGATCGTGGCTTGGTGTGCTATGCGCAGGCGGCCGTACAAAGATCAATGCACCACCAGTGTGTCAGCCGATCCTCATCCCAAACGCACATGCCGACTCAACAACGCCCGCAACGCTGCGGGCTTCACCGGTTTGGCCAGGTATTCCAGGCCGGCGGCATGAACCTGGGCGATCAGCTCCGGGCGGCCGTCGGCACTGATGACCACGCCGGGGACGGGTTCACCCAGTTGCGTGCGCAGCCAGGCCATCAGTTCGGTGCCGATCTCGCCGTGGTCCAGGTGGTAATCCACCAACGCCAGATGCGGGCGAATGCCGTCGTCGAGCAGCGCCTGGCATTCCTCGCGATTGCGGGCGGTCCACACTTGGCAACCCCAACGGCTGAGCAGGCTGTTCATGCCGATCAGGATGCTGTCCTCGTTATCGACGCAGAGGATTTGCGTCCCGTTCAGCGCGGCACGCAACGGTTCAATTGGCGCAGCGGCGGGCGTCGGCAAGGCGGGCGCCAGCGGTACGGTGACGCTGAACACGCTGCCTTGTCCCGGCCATGAACGCACTTGCAGCGAATGACCGAGCACGCGACACAGACCATCGGCGATCGCCAGCCCCAGCCCCAGGCCTTTTTCAGCGCGCGTCTGGTGGCTGTCCAGCCGTTTGAATTCCTCGAAAATCACCTGGCGCTTGTCTTCGGGAATACCGGGCCCGCGGTCCCAGACTTCCAGGCTCAGCTGCCCGTTCCTGCGGCGCACCCCCAGCAGAATCGGCCCCTTTGCATAACGAAACGCATTGGTCAGAAAGTTCTGCAGCACCCGTCGCAGCAGCTTGGCATCGCTGGTCACCCGCAGCGTGCTGCCGCGCACGCGGAAGTCCAGCCCTTGCTCCTGCGCGAGGGCCTTGAATTCGGCACCGAGGGTTTCAAACAAATTGTTCAGCGCGAACGGCGCAATGGTCGGCGTGAATCTGCCATTCTCCAGGCGCGAAATATCCAGCAGGTCACTGATCAGGTCTTCAGCGGAACGCAGCGAGCTGTCCAGATGCTGGATCAGTTGCTTGGCTTCTGCCGGTACGTTGTCGTCGTTGTGCAGCAGGGCGGCAGAAAACAAGCGCGCGGCGTTCATCGGCTGCATCAAGTCGTGACTGACCGCAGCAAGGAAGCGCGTTTTCGACTGATTGGCCGCTTCCGCGTGGGCCTTGGCTTCGGTGAGCGCCGTGTTCAATTGCGACAGCTCCCGCGTGCGTTCGGCCACGCGCTGCTCAAGGCTTTCATTGGCGCCCTTGAGCGCATGCTCGGCCTCGCGGAACGCCGTAATGTCGGTGAAGCTCATGACGAAACCGCCGCCGGGCATCGGGTTGCCGATCAGCTCGATCACCTGGCCGTTGGGAAACAACCGCTCAGAAGTGTGCGCGCGGCCCTGGCGCATCCAGTGCAGCCGCCGGGCCACATGCACCTCGGCCTCGCCGGGCCCGAGCAAACCGCGCTCGGCGTTGTAGCGGATGATGTCGGCGATGGGCCGGCCCACGCTGATCAGGCCTTCCGGGTAATTGAACAGCTCCAGGTAGCGCGCGTTCCAGGCCACCAGCCGCAGGGATTGATCGACTACGCTGATGCCCTGGGTGATGTTTTCGATGGCGCCTTGCAGCAGGGCGCGATTGAACTGCAGCACCTCGGAGGCTTCGTCGGCGATGCGCACCACGTCCTCAAGCTGCATGTCGCGGCCCTCGATGGCGGCCTTGACTACCGCCCGCGTCGACGAAGTGCCCAGTACACCGGCCAGCAAACGTTCGGTGTGGGCGATCCATTCACCGTTGGCGTTCTGGTTGGGGTTGAAGCCTTTGCCCTGCCGGTAGGCGAAGCGAATAAAACTCTGCTGCGCTCGCTCTTCGCCCACGAAACGCGCCGAAAGCTTGAGCAAGTCCTCGATCTGCACCGCCAGCAACGAGCGATTGTTGGGCCGTGCCTGCAGCTCCTGACCGATGAAGCGGCCGGCCTGCCAGTATTCGGACACGCGCGTTCGCGACAACAACGAGACCCACACGAACAGCACCAGATTGCCCAGCATCGACAGGACCACGCCCTGGGTCAGTGGGCTGATCGGCAGATTGAACGGGTTGCTGTGCAGCCACGCCAGCAGCGGGAAGCTGCTCAGTGACCAGCCCATGCTGTGGGCGATGATCGGCAGCACCAAGGTGTAAAACCAGATGAACACCCCGGCGGCGAGCCCGGCGAACACGCCGCGCCGATTGGCCGGCTTCCAGTACAGCGCGCCGATCATTGCCGGCATCAACTGGGTGATGGCGGCGAAGGCGATCTGGCCGATAGTCGCCAGGCTCGCGGTCGAGCCCAGCAGCCGATAGCTGACGTAGGCGAGCAGCAGGATGACGACGATGCTCACCCTGCGCACCGAGAGCATCCAGTGACGGAACACTTCGAACGGGCGCTCGGCGGTTTTGCGCCGCAGCAGCCAAGGCAGCAGCATGTCGTTGGAGACCATGGTCGAAAGCGCGACGCTGGCGACGATGACCATCCCGGTCGCGGCCGAGGCGCCGCCGATGAATGCCAGCATGGCCAGCGCCGGGTGCGCATGAGCCAGTGGCACGCTGATCACGAACGAGTCGGGCAGCACCGAGGCGGGCAGCAACATCTGCCCGGCCAGCGCGATGGGCACCACAAAGACCGCAGCCAGCAGCAGATACGCCGGAAAGACCCATTTGGCCAGGCGCAGGTCCTGGGGTTCGATGTTCTCCACCACGGTGACGTGAAACTGCCGCGGCAAACAGATGATCGCCATCATCGCGACGCCGGTCTGCACCACCATCGACGGCCAGTTGACCGTTTCTTTCCAGTATTCCTCCAGACGTGGGGCAAGCATGGCCTGGTTGAACAGGTCGTCCACGCCGTCGTACAGCCCGAACGTGACGAACGCGCCAACCGCCATGAACGCGAACAGCTTGACCAGCGATTCGAAGGCAATCGCCAGCACCATGCCGCGGTGGTGTTCAGTGGCGTCGAGGTTGCGGGTGCCGAACACGATGGTGAACAACGCCAGCACCAGCGAGACGATCAGCGCGGTGTCCTGGGCGCGAGTCCCCGTGGCGTCTGCGCCGGCCCCGATAAGAATGTTCACCCCCAGCACGATGCCTTTGAGCTGCAGCGCAATGTAGGGCAGCACGCCGATCAGACAGATCAGCGCAACGACAACCGCGAGTGTTTGTGACTTGCCGTAGCGAGCGGCGATGAAGTCGGCAATGGAGGTGATGTTTTCCTGCTTGCTGATCAGCACCATTTTCTGCAGCACCCAGGGTGCCAGCAGCAATAGAAGAATCGGCCCCAGGTAGATCGGCAGAAACGACCACAGTTGCTCGGCGGCCTGGCCGACCGAGCCAAAGAACGTCCAGCTGGTGCAATAAACCGCCAGCGACAGGCTGTACACCCAGGCGCGCAGGCGGGGCGGAAGCGGGGTGCGGCGACGGTCACCGTAGAAGGCGATGGCAAACATGATGGCCATATAGGCCAGGGCGACGGCGGCGATCAGCCCGCTGGACAGCGACATGGGAACTCCAGAGACAAGCGGCGAGCGGTTTCAGTGGCGATCCCTCGCCGGCCGGACAGTCTCGCACGCCGAGTGGGGTTCGTCTGTTACGACCAAGGTCTGAGCGGCGCGGTGTCGCAGTGGACACAGCCATTCACTAGCCAGCCCGCTCCTGCCCGTCGCATATCGGGGAAATCTATGACCTATAGCGAAATTACCCGCTTAGTCGATAACCGCATCCCTCCTAATATGGGGCCACCTCATACGAGGACAGGAGCACGCCATGACCCACGCCATTTTCATCCCGCAAAGACCTTTCAGCCAACTGGGCCATCCTCGGGAAGTCATCCGTCAGTTCACCCCCAACTGGTTCGCCGTGACCATGGGCACCGGCATTCTTTCGGCCGTGCTGCCCCAGCTTCCGTTGGCCGGTGCCGCGCTGTTCCCGCTGGCGGAAGCGTTGTGGATGCTCAATATCGTCCTGTTTCTGACCTTCAGCGCGCTGTACATCGCCCGTTGGGTGATGTTTTTCGATGAGGCGCGGCGGGTCTTCGGGCATTCCACGGTGTCGATGTTTTTTGGCACGATCCCCATGGGGCTGGCGACCCTCATCAACGGTCTGCTCATGTTCGGCCTGCCGCGTTGGGGCGACGCCGTGCTGCCGTTCGCCGAACTCTTGTGGTGGCTCGACGTCACGATGTCGCTGGCCTGCGGCGTGGTTATCCCGTTCCTGATGTTCACCCGCCAGGAACACCGCATCGATCAGATGACCGCCATCTGGCTTCTGCCACTGGTGGCCTGCGAAGTGGCGGCGGTCAGCGGCGGGCTGCTGGCGCCGCAGCTGGCCGACAGTCATAGCCAGTTCAGCGTGCTCATTACCAGCTACGTGCTGTGGGCGATGTCGGTGCCCGTGGCGTTCAGCATCCTGACCATCCTCCTGCTGCGCATGGCCCTGCACAAACTGCCCCACGAAAGCATGGCCGCCTCAAGCTGGCTGGCGCTTGGGCCGATCAGCACGGGCGCCTTCGGCCTGATCGTGCTGGGCGCGGATTCGCCGCTCATCTTCAACGCCAATGGTCTGCCCGGCGTAGGCGAAATCGCTTCAGGCCTTGGCCTGATTGGCGGTGTGACCTTATGGGGTGTCGGCGTGTGGTGGTGCCTGATGGCGCTGCTGATCACCGCGCGTTACTTGCGCAATGGCATTCCATTCAATCTGGGATGGTGGGGCTTCACCTTTCCGCTGGGTGTGTTCGCGCTCACCACCTTGAAGCTGGGCGCGGTGCTTCATCTTGCGTTCTTTTCATTTCTTGGCAGCGTGCTCGTTGCCGCGTTGGCCGCCCTGTGGCTGATCATCATGAAGCGCACTGTGAGCGGGGCCTATAAAGGCGAGTTATTTGTGTCGCCGTGCATCGCCGGCTGACCTCCGCACGCTCCAACGGGGTATGCGTTAGAGCGTACGCTCGACTTTGCTGCCGGTTGGGTCTTCAATATGGCGCGGAACCGCCGTGTGGCGTTCCAATCCGAAAGCCGCTACCGGCGCCACTCAGGACCAGGGAAGATGAGTCAGTCGCAATTCAGTTTGTTGGGAAAGCGGCGTTTTTTGCCGTTTTTCGTGACCCAGTCCCTCGGGGCGTTCAACGACAACATCTTCAAGCAGTCGCTGATCCTCGCCATTCTCTACAAGCTGAGCATCGACGGTGACCGGTCCATCTACGTCAACCTCTGCGCGCTGCTTTTCATCCTGCCATTCTTTCTGTTCTCGGCGCTGGCCGGGCAGTTCGGCGAGAAATACCCCAAAGACAAACTGATCCGCATGATCAAGGTGCTTGAGATTGTGATCATGGTGGTCGGGGCGACCGGGTTTCTCTTTAATCACCTGTCGCTGATGCTGGCCGCGCTTTTCGCCATGGGCACCCATTCGGCGTTGTTCGGGCCGGTGAAGTACTCGATTCTGCCGCAGCACCTGCACGAAAACGAACTGGTGGGTGGCAACGGTCTGGTGGAAATGGGCACGTTTCTGGCCATCCTGGCGGGCACTATCGGGGCTGGGGTCATGATGTCCGCGACCCATTACGCGCCCATTGTGGCGGCAGCGATGGTTTCGGTGGCGTGCCTGGGGTATCTCGCCAGTCGGGGCATTCCGCCGGCCGCGGCCGCCTCGCCGGAAATGCGTCTGAACTGGAACATATTCAGTGAATCCTGGGCGACGCTGAAGCTTGGCCTGGGTCAGACCAAAGCGGTGTCGCGTTCCATCGTCGGCAACTCGTGGTTCTGGTTTGTGGGCGCGATCTACCTGACGCAGATACCGGCCTACGCCAAGGATTTTCTGTATGGCGATGAAACCGTCGTCACCCTGATTCTGACCGTTTTCTCCATCGGGATCGCCGCCGGTTCCATGCTCTGCGAACGACTGTCCGGGCGCAAAGTGGAGATCGGTCTGGTGCCGTTCGGCTCCATGGGCCTGACCGTGTTCGGTTTGCTGCTGTGGTGGCATTCCGGCGACTTTCCACAGAATGTGCAGGACAACAACTGGCTGGCGATTCTGGGTTACGGGCAGGCGTGGTGGGTGTTGCTGGACATTCTCGGCATTGGCGTCTTCGGTGGTTTCTACATCGTGCCGCTGTACGCGCTGATTCAGTCGCGCACGCCGGAGAAAGAACGCTCCCGGGTCATCGCGTCCAACAACATCCTCAACGCGCTGTTCATGGTCGTGTCGGCGATCGTCTCGATTGTCTTGTTGAGCGTGGCCAAGCTGTCGATTCCGCAGCTCTTCCTGGTGGTATCGGTGATGAACATCGCGGTCAATGCCTACATCTTCAAGATCGTGCCCGAGTTCACCATGCGCTTCATGATCTGGCTGCTGAGCCATTCCATGTACCGCGTGGAGCATCGCGACCTCGACCTGATCCCGGAGGAGGGCGCGGCATTGCTGGTCTGCAATCACGTGTCGTTTGTCGATGCACTGTTGATTGCCGGATCTGTGCGCCGGCCGATCCGCTTCGTCATGTACTACAAGATCTTCAATCTGCCCGTACTGAATTTCGTCTTCCGCACCGCTGGCGCCATTCCGATTGCCGGGGTCAAGGAAGACAAGGCGGTGTTCGACAAAGCGTTCGAGCGGATCGCCCATTACCTGAACGAAGGCGAGCTGGTGTGCATCTTCCCGGAAGGCAAACTGACCACCGATGGCGAGATCGACACTTTCAAAAGCGGCATGAGCCGTGTGCTGCAAGAGACCGACGTGCCGGTGATTCCGCTGGCGTTGCAAGGATTGTGGGGCAGCTTCTTCAGCCGCGATCCGAACAAGGGCGTGTTTCGCAGGCTGTGGTCGCGCGTCACCCTGGTGGCAGGACCGGCGTTGACGGCAGAGGCGTCGCAGCCGGCAATGGTTCGCGAACGGGTGGCGGAGTTGCGGGGGGCGGTGCGTTAGCAGACGCACCAACCTTCGCGGGATGCGCTGGCTGACGCTTTAATTTGCTCACAATGCGCCGGCTGGCCTTGAACTGTAGGAGCCGGCTTGCTGGCGAAAGCGGTGTGTCAGACAGCGTTAATCTCTTTGACAGATCAGGTTCGCCAGCAAGGTGGAGCGCCACCCCGGCGGCTCTTACGGGTCCTGTGTCTGTCATCGGACCGGTGTACAACCGGCACCGGTGTTCGACGCAGAGCCGGGACCTGGTCTGGTCAACCGACAATCGGCTTCTCTTCCGTCACCGCCGCATCCGGCGTCATCTTTCGGAAGTACGTCGAAAGCAACGCACCCGAAATGTTGTGCCAGACGCTGAACAGCGCGCTTGGCACCGCCGCCAGTGGTGAAAAGTGCGCGGCGGCCAGTGCGGCCCCAAGGCCCGAGTTCTGCATGCCGACTTCCAGCGAGAGTGACTTGCGCTGGGCGAGCGGCAGCTTGAACAGCTTGCCGGTGAAGTAACCCAGCAGGAAACCGAAGCTGTTGTGCAGGATTACCACGGCCATGATCAACAACCCCGATTCCGCGATCTTCGCCTGACTCGCCGCGACCACGGCACAGACGATCATCACGATGCTCACCACCGACACCAGCGGCAGCACATCAACGGCAAACTGCACCTTGGCGCCCAAGAGGCGTTGAGCGATGACGCCCAGCACGATCGGCAGCATGACCAGTTGCAGGATCGACCAGAACATCTCCATGAAGGACACCGGCAACCAGGCCGACGCCAACAACCAGATCAGCGCCGGGGTCAGCAGCGGGGCGAGAAGGGTGGTGACGGCCGCGATGGCCACCGACAGCGCCAGATCGCCTTTCGCCAGCCAGGTCATGACGTTGGACGACGTTCCGCTCGGGCAGCAGCCGACGAGAATCACGCCCACGGCGATTTCCGGCGGCAAGTGGAACAGCTGGCAAAGCAGCCAGGCGACGCCGGGCATGATCACGAAATGCGCGACCACGCCCAAAGCCACACGCCAGGGATGGCGCACGACTTCAGAGAAATCATCGAGCTTGAGGGTCAGGCCCATACCGAACATCACCAGGCCCAGCAACGGCACGATGTAAGACTTGAGGCCAATGAACCAGGACGGGAACAGGAACGCCAGGAGGGCGAACAGCAGCACCCAGTACGCGAAGGTATTACCGACAAAACGACTCAATGCAGCCAGGGCGCGCATGGCCTGCTCCTCTCTTATAGGTATGAAGTGAACGCCGACCCTGCAGGAGCCGGCTTGCTGGCGAATGCGCCGTGTCAGTCTCGATCAACGAACCTGACGCAATGCATTTGCCAGCAAGCCGGATCCTGCGCAGGCAGGTGAGATCAGATCCCCTGGGGAATCTCTTCGCCGCCCAGTGCTTCCATCAGCTGCGGCAGGAACTCGCCGAACGTCAGCATCATCAGCGTAAAGCTGGCGTCCTGCTGACCCAGCGCATCGTCGCCGCCGTTCTGCTCGGCTTCGTCCTGCAGCAGATCCTCGAACTTGAGGCGTTTGATACCGAGCTTGTCGTCCAGCACGAACGACAGCTTGTCCTGCCATGCCAGCGACAGCTGAGTGACGACTTTACCGGTGCTCAGGTGCAGCTGGATTTCGTCGCTGGTCAGGTCCTGACGTTTGCATTTCACAATGCCGCCGTCTTCGTGGGTGTCGCGCAGTTCGCATTCGTCCAGCACGAAAAAGTGCTCGGCTGTCTGGCCGGTCTTGACCCATTCGGTCATGACAGCGGTCGGGGCGGTCTTGACGGTCACCGGACGCACGGGCAACGAGCCCACCACTTCACGCAAGGTCGACAGCAGATCTTCGGCACGCTTGGGGCTGGACGCGTTGACCAGAATCACGCCTTGCTTGGGTGCGATGGCGGCGAAGGTGGCCGAGCGACGGATAAAGGCGCGGGGCAGGAAGGCCTGGATGATTTCATCCTTGAGCTGGTCGCGTTCCTTCTTGTAGACCTTGCGCATCTGCTCGGTCTCGATCTCTTCGATTTTCTCTTTCAAGGCATCGTTGACCACGCTGCCGGGCAGGATGCGTTCTTCCTTGCGCGCCGAGATCAGCATGAAATCACCGCTGACGTGCACCAAAGGTGCATCTTCGCCCTTGCCGAACGGGGCGATGAAACCGTAAGTGGTCAACTCCTGGCTGGCACAGGCACGTGCAGGCTTGGTCGCCAACGCGGTTTCCAGCGCCTCGGCGTCAAATGGCAGGTCCTGGGTCAGGCGATAGACAAGCAGGTTTTTGAACCACATGGGGTACAGCTCTCCTTTAAACAAAGGTGGGCATTATTCGCTCCTGCGACCCTGCGGCCAACCCTGATGTAAGCCTTTGGAAGGATTATAGAAATTATTTAAAAAAGTGCTTGCCAGCTTTTTGATCGCTCCGTAGAATGCGCGCCACACCGAAGCGAAGGGTGATTAGCTCAGCTGGGAGAGCGTCTGCCTTACAAGCAGAATGTCGGCGGTTCGATCCCGTCATCACCCACCATTCGTTTCAAGTGTTACGCGCAGCGGTAGTTCAGTCGGTTAGAATACCGGCCTGTCACGCCGGGGGTCGCGGGTTCGAGTCCCGTCCGCTGCGCCATATTGAGTTACGAGGCCCTTGAACTCCTCGTAACGACAAAGAGAGCGACCTTAGGGTCGCTTTTTTTGTGCCTGGAATTAATCCAGTCCTCATCCATCCGCAGGCTTCCAACCTGCAAAAGCCGGTGGAGGGCACACTCTAGCAGCCGGCTTGCTGGCGAATGCCGTGTGTCAGGCAACGCTGCGTTAGCCCCATCATTCGGGTTCGCCAGCAAGCCGGCTCCTACAGATCCGTGATTGGGCGGGACGCGGAGCTTCCGTGGCGGCATTACCACGCGGAGCGTGGGAACGATCGAAGGTCAACGCCTGAACGGGCCTCTTCCCGGCTAAAGCCGGTCCCACTAAAAGCGTGCGCTGTGTCAGTGGGACCGGCTTCAGCCGAGAAGCTTCTGACCTGCTTCTGATCTGCTCCTGATCTGCTTTTGATCTTCCTACACAAAAAGCCCAGTCACCGCCAAACGCGACTTGGGTGCAGGCTGAACGCAGGTCTTGCGTAGTGGGCCGAGCCGCATGGATGCGGCGAGAGCGCCGTCAGGACATGGATGTCCGTTCGGCGCGGGCCCACGGAGCGAGACCGGAGTGAAGGAACCCGACGAAGTCGGGCCCAACCGAGAGCAGGCACTTTTGGTTACTTTTAGTGCTTTTTAAAAGTAACTCGCCGAAGGCGAAACGGTCTGCCCCCAGGCAGACGCCCTTGATCCTCTCACCCCACATCCACCTCAACCACATCCCCCACCAGCCGAACCGGCCAGGTCCGCAGTCGCAAAGCGTCGTCTTCCAGGCAGGTACCGTCTTCCAGCCGGTAATGCTGCTTATAGAGCGGCGAGGCGATGACAAGGTCACCACCCAGGCTCCCAACCAGCCCCCGGCCAATCACGTTCACACCAGTGACCGGATCGCGGTTGTCCACGGCAAACAGCTGAGGGGCGCCGCCGATCGACGCCACATAAAACAGCGCCACCTGAGCATTTCCCACCAGCGCAACGACGCCAGAATTCAGCACAAGGTCCTCGCGCCCACACACGGAGCGCCATATAGAAGTGTCGGTCACGTGCATCGCGACGGCATTGGCCTGGCTCATCGTGCAATCTCCTCAGCGGCAATCAAGTTGAGTTCGTCAGCGCGGGCAGGACGGCGCTGGCTGCGTTCCTTGACGAAATGAATGTCCGGGTCAGCGGCCTTGTCGTTGACAAAGGTGCGGAAGCGCTTGAGCTTCTCCGGGCTCTTCAGCGCGTTGGCCCATTCACATTCGTAGCGGTCGACCACCAACTGCATCTGCGCTTCCAGTTCGTCGGCCAGCCCCAGGCTGTCCTCGATCACCACCGCTTTCAGGTAATCCAGTCCGCCTTCAAGGGACTCGCGCCAGACCGAAGTCCGCTGCAACTTGTCGGCGGTGCGGATGTAGAACATCAGCACGCGGTCGATGTAGCGAATCAGCGTTTCATCATCCAGGTCGGTGGCGAACAGCTCGGCGTGGCGCGGGCGCATGCCGCCGTTGCCGCACACGTACAGGTTCCAGCCGTTCTCCGTGGCGATCACGCCGATGTCCTTGCTTTGTGCTTCGGCGCATTCACGGGTGCAGCCGGACACCGCGAACTTGAGCTTGTGCGGGGAACGCAGGCCCTTGTAACGGTCCTCGATGTTGAGCGCCATTTGCACGCTGTCCTGAACGCCGTAGCGGCACCAGGTGCTGCCGACGCAGGACTTCACCGTGCGCGTCGATTTGCCGTAGGCATGGCCGGTCTCGAAACCGGCGGCAATCAGCTCGGCCCAGATGTCGGGCAGTTCATGCAGCTGCGCGCCGAACAGGTCGATGCGCTGGCCGCCAGTGATCTTAGTGTAAAGGTCGTATTTCTTGGCGACCGCGCCGATGGCGATCAACCCGTCGGCGGTGATTTCGCCGGCCGGGATGCGCGGCACCACCGAGTACGTGCCGTTCTTCTGCATGTTGGCCATGAACGTGTCGTTGGTGTCCTGCAGCGGCACCAGCGAGGGGTCCATGATTGGCCGGTTCCAGCACGAAGCGAGGATCGAGCCGACGGTGGGCTTGCAGATATCGCAACCCAGGTGGCCTTTACCATGGCGAGCGAGCATCTCGTCGAAACTTTCGATGTTCTCCACGCGCGCCAAGGCGTACAGCTCCTGACGCGTAAAGGCGAAGTGCTCGCACAGGCTTTTATCGACAGCAACGCCGCGGGCGATGAGTTCGTGTTCGAAGACGCTCTTGAGCAGCGCCGTACACCCGCCGCATCCGGTGGCTGCCCTGGTGCAGGCTTTGAGCCCGGCCAGGTCCGTGCAGCCGCCGTCAATGGCCGAGCAGATCGAGGCCTTGCTGACGTTATGGCAGGAGCAAATGGTCGCGGTGGCGGGCAAGGCGTCGGCACCCAGTGTCGGCGCACCGTCGCTGTGGGGCAGGATCAGGCTCGACGGGTCGGCGGGCAACTTGATGCCGTTCTGCGCGTATTGCAGCAGGGTGTCGTAATAGCTGTTGTCGCCCACCAGCACGGCGCCCAAGACCTGCTTGCCGTCGGCAGACACCACCAGACGGCGGTAAGTGCCGGTGGCCTCATCGATAAACCGGTAGCTGCGCGCGCCCGTCAGTGCGCCGTGGGCGTCGCCGATGGAACCGACATCGACGCCGAGCAGTTTGAGTTTGGTGGACATGTCTGCGCCAAAGAACGGCTCGGCGTCCAGGTCGCACAGCTGCGCGGCGACGTTGCGTGCCATTTGATAACCCGGTGCAACGAGGCCGAAAACGCTGCCGTTCCAGGCAGCGCACTCACCGATGGCGAAAATGGCAGGGTCGCTGGTGCGGCAGTGTTCGTCGATGGCGATGCCGCCGCGCGGGCCCAGCGTGAGTTCGCATTGGCGGGCGAGGGCGTCCTGGGGGCGGATGCCGGCGGAAAAGACGATCAGGTCCGTTTCAAGAAACTCGTCGCCGGCAAAATTCATCCGGTAGCGGTGCTCCTCACCCGCAGTGATCGATTGCGTCGCGCGCGACAGGTGCACCCCGACGCCCAGCGCTTCGATGCGCGCCTTCAGCGCTGCCCCGCCGTGGTCATCCAGCTGAACCGGCATCAACCGCGGCGCGAATTCCACCACGTGGGCTTCCAGGCCCAGTGACTTCAGCGCGTTGGCCGCTTCCAGCCCCAAAAGCCCGCCGCCGACCACCACGCCGCGTTTCGCTTGGCTGGCGGCAGCGCGGATGGTGTCCAGGTCGTCCAGCGTGCGGTAGACCAGTCGCGAATGGCCTTCGGCGCCCTCGATGGGCGGCACAAAGGGATATGAGCCCGTCGCCAGTACCAGCCTGTCGTAACCGAAGGACCCCTTGGCGGTGATGACTTCGCGCCGCGCCCGGTCGATCTCCAGCACCGCAACACCCAAGTGCAGCGTCAGCCCGGCCTGCTCATATAAAGAAGCATCGCTCATCGCCAATGACTCGGCATCGCGGCCGCCGAAGTATTCGGACAGATGCACGCGGTCGTAGGCGCGCTGGCTTTCCTCACCGAACACATGAATGCGATAGCGTTCAAGGGCGCCGGCGGCGATCAGCTGTTCGACGCAGTGGTGACCCACCATGCCGTTGCCGATGACGATCAGGGTTTGGACATCGTTGAGAGGAGCGACTGTGGTGTTCATATCGAGTCCCGGCCAAGGCCAATCAGGTTTTTCGAAAGCAAAAAAAAGGCGCCCGGAACCTCTCGGTTCCAGGCGCCTTTGCCTGTTCTTTATGGGTTGCCGCGCGACCACAGTGTCGCCAGCAACCTGCTGAGCCCGATGCCATGTAAGGCTGGCGATCTGCATTGACCGGCCAGGGCTGCCAACCGCGTGTTCAGGCTGGACTTGCCAAGGGATGTAGCAATGGCTGTGCCAGCGGGGAGATTTGAACGGTAGACCTGACGGCCAGGCGTTCTCTACCGGGGAATGCCGGTGTTGTAGCGGGCAAAGGCGTGCGCAGCCGCCGACCTCAACCCTGCTCGAAGCTGACGTTTGCGGCTCGAAAAGGGTGCGATTTACCTGAGCGCGCCCCACCGTGATGCTCGGCGCTCGGTCTCCGACCACGCACATTCGTCGCAACCCTTCGCTTCAGGTCACCTCCGTCACGCTGGCCTGCCATTTGCAACGCCGTGCCTACAGGCAATCAACGCCGATTGCCATATTCACGACAAAGGCGCCGTGTGCTCTCCGTATTTCAACGGGAGAGAACAGGGCGTCTTTTTTTGCTTTCAGGAAACGGAATATGGCGAGCAGCAGCGTAAAAAGCGTGTGTCCTTATTGCGGCGTCGGGTGCGGCATCGTCATGCAGGTCGAGAACAACCGGGTCATCAAGGTGACCGGTGACAAGACGCATCCGAGCAATTTCGGTCGTCTGTGCACCAAAGGCACCACCTGCGGCGAGGCGATTGCCGAGTCAGGGCGGATGGATTGCGCGTACGTGCGTCATCAGCGCAGCGACGAGCCGGTGCGCACTGATATCGACGCAGCGATCAGCGAAACCGCCCGGCGCTTACGTACGATTCTCGATCGCGACGGCCCAGGCGCCTTGGCGTTTTATGTCTCGGGTCAGATGTCCCTGGAGGCGCAGTACCTGGCCAACAAACTCGCCAAGGGGTTCGTGCGCACACCCAATATCGAGTCCAATTCGCGGCTGTGCATGGCCAGCGCGGGCAGCGGCTACAAGCTCTCGTTGGGCGCGGACGGGCCGCCGGGTTCCTATGATGACTTCGACAAGGCCGACCTGTTTTTCGTGATAGGCGCCAACATGGCCGACTGTCACCCCATCCTGTTTCTGCGCATGATGAACCGGGTCAAGGCCGGGGCGAAGCTGATCGTCGTCGATCCCCGGCGCAGCGCCACCGCCGACAAGGCCGGCCTGTTTCTGCAAATCAAACCCGGCACCGACCTGGCGCTGCTCAACGGGCTGCTGCATCTGCTGGTGGAGAACGGCGACACCGACGCCGACTTCATCGCATCGTTCACCCGAGGCTGGGACGCCATGCCCGAATTCCTCGCCGATTACACGCCCGCTTACGTTGCAGGGATTACCGGCCTCGCCGAGGCCGATATTCGTCAGGCCGCGCGGATGATCGGCGCGGCGCCCGAGTGGATGAGCTGCTGGACCATGGGCCTGAACCAGAGCACTCACGGCACCTGGAACACCAATGCGTTGTGCAACCTGCACCTGGCAACCGGGGCAATGTGCCGGCCCGGCAGCGGTCCCTTTTCCCTGACCGGCCAACCGAACGCCATGGGCGGCAGGGAAATGGGCTACATGGGTCCCGGACTTCCCGGGCAGCGCTCGGTGCTGGTGGACGCCGACCGCCGCTTTATCGAAGACCTCTGGCACATCCCGCGCGGCAGCATTGCGCACCTGCCCGGCGGCGGCACCATCGACCTGTTCGAACAGCTGCGCGACGGGGTGATCAAGGCGTGCTGGATTATCTGCACCAACCCGGTCGCCAGCGTCGCCAACCGCGCCACGGTCATCGACGCCTTGAAGACCGCCGAGCTGGTCATCACCCAGGATGCCTTTCTCGACACGGAAACCAATCGCTACGCCGATATCCTTCTGCCGGGTGCGCTTTGGGCCGAAGCGCAAGGGGTGATGATCAACTCCGAACGCAACCTCAACCTGACGCAGAAAGCCGTCGATGCGCCGGGCCAGGCCCTGCCGGATTGGCAAATCATCGCCAGGGTCGCCTGTGAAATGGGCTTCGCCGACGCGTTCGGCTATGCCTGCGCCGAGGAGGTATTCGAAGAAATCAAACAGGCGTGGAACCCTGAAACCGGCTATGACATTCGCGGCGCTACTTATGCGCGTCTGCGAGACCAACCTTTGCAGTGGCCGTGCGCACCCGATGACGCGCGAGTGCGTAACCCGATTCGCTACCTCAGCGGTACTGCCACAGGGCCCGTTGAGGAGGGCACCAGTACTCGCCCGGCCGTCGTGTTTCCCACGCCCGACGGCAAGGCGGTATTTTTCCCGCGCCCGCACATGGCGCCGGCTGAACTGCCCAGCGATGCGTTTCCCATGGTGCTTAACACCGGCCGCCTGCAACACCAGTGGCACACGCTGACCAAGACCGGGAAAGTCTCGACACTGAATGCGCTGAATGCCCGGCCGTTCATCGAACTGCATCCTGACGATGCCCTCGCGCTAGGCCTGAAGGCGGGCGATGGCGTCGAAATCCGTTCCAGGCGAGGGCTCGCGGTGTTGCCTGCAGTGATCACTGATCGCGTGCTGCCGGGTAACTGCTTCGCCCCCTTTCACTGGAACGACGTTTATGGCGAAAAACTGGCAATCAACGCGGTGACGAATGACGCCGTCGACCCGATCTCGCGGCAGCCCGAGTTCAAGTGCTGTGCGGTTGCTTTGCGCAAGGTCGAGCTGATCGGGCACCACTTCCTCGACCTGGCCCACGCGCGCGCCGACGCCGACGCCGAGGCGCAGCAAGCCACTGAACTGGCGCCGCTGTTGACCGTGCTTTGGGCATCGCAGACCGGCAACGCCGAAGCACTGGCCCGGCGATTCGGCGATCACCTGCGCAGTGCCGGCGTGCCGGTTCAGGTGGCGGCCATGGACAGTTTCCCCGCAACGCGCCTGGACGCCGTGGAGAACGTCGCGTTGATCAGCAGCACCTTCGGCGACGGCGAATCGCCCGATAACGGGCAGCGCTTTTGGCAATCCCTGGCAGCCCGGGACGTACCTCTCCCGTCACTGCGTTACGCCGTTCTGGCGCTGGGTGATTCGAGTTACGACAGTTTTTGCCAGCATGGCAAAAACCTTGATCAGCGCTTGCAGCATCTGGGCGCTTGTTCACTGATCCCCAGGGTCGATTGCGATGGCGACGAACAGGCCCGCGCTGACATTTGGTTTTCAGGATTGCAGCAGGCGCTGTCGCTGAATCTTCCCGGTCCTCCAGTCGGCGATATGGCACCCGCTCCTGGTAGCCAGCCTTCACGGACACAGCCCCATCGCGCGCGTTTGTCGCTCAATCGGCGACTCAACGCCGAGGGTGCTGCCAAGGACACGCGGCAACTGTCGCTGAGCCTGGAGGGCTCGGGCATGACCTATGAGGCCGGCGATGCCTTGGGGGTCTGGCCGCGCAACTGCCCTGAACTGGTGAACGAGTTACTCGAACTCACCGGGCTGAAGGCCGAACAACCGGTGGCCGGTGCCAAGGCTACCGAGATATCGCTGCGTGAGGCGCTGGCCGAGCAATGCGAAATCGCCCGACCCAGCGCAGAGACCTTGGCATTCATCGCCGAGCGCAACGGCAGCGACGACCTGAAAACCCTGCTGAGCGAGCCGTTCAGAAGCGAGCTGAAAGACTGGCTGTGGGGCCGGCAACTGGCCGACGTGTTGCGCGAGTTTCCCATTGCCTGCGGGGCTCAGGAGCTGCTGCAACAGCTCAAACCACTGCAGCCGCGTCTCTACTCCATCGCCTCGAGCGCCAAGGCGCATCCGAATGAAGTTCATCTCACGGTCTCTGCGGTGCGTTACGGCTTGCGCAAAGGCGTGTCATCGACGTTTCTGGCCGATCGGGCAGGGGAGTGCGAGGTGCCAATTTTCCTGCAACCCACGCGGCACTTCCGCCCGCCGGCTGATGGCGACGTGCCGATGATCATGATCGGCCCGGGCACCGGCGTCGCGCCATTTCGAGCGTTTCTGCAAGAACGGCGCGCGCGTGGGGACCGGGGTAATAACTGGCTGTTCTTCGGCGAACAGCACCAGGCCACCGACTTCTATTACCGCGAAGAGTTGCAGGGCATGCAGCGGGACGGTCTGTTGACGCGGCTGAGCCTGGCGTTTTCCCGGGATCAGGCACAGAAGATCTATGTCCAACAGCGCATACAGGAACAGGGCGCCGAACTCTGGCGCTGGCTGGAGGAGGGCGCTCATCTGTATATCTGCGGCGATGCTTCGCGCATGGCTCGAGATGTCGATCAGGCGCTGCGTCGGGTCATCAGCGAGCAGGGCGGGCTCAGCCTGGAGAAAGCAGCCGAGCACTTGCGCTGCCTGACCGAGCAAAAGCGCTATGTGCGGGATGTGTATTAGTGCGGGCCGCTTGCTGTGTGGCAGACCGCTGAACCGCAACTGAACGGATTTCTCGATCAAACAAGAAAACCTTTGGATACCTGAACTTATCCGCCTTTTCTCCCTCTCATGCCGGTAGCCATTGATCGCGGCAGCCTGATAAGCTCGCGGCTTTACTCGTTTGCCCTATTGGCGCATGAACAAGGAAACAGAATGAAACAGCATCGGTTGGCAGCGGCGATTGCCCTGGTCGGTCTGGTACTCGCGGGCTGTGACAAGCAAGCCAGCACCGTTGAGCTGAAAACCCCGGCCCAGAAAGCCTCTTACGGCATCGGCCTGAACATGGGCAAAAGCCTGGCTCAGGAAGGCATGGACGATCTGGATTCCAAAGCGGTAGCGCTGGGTATCGAAGACGCCGTTGGCAAGAAAGAGCAGAAGCTCAAAGACGAAGAGCTGGTTGCAGCCTTTGGCGACCTGCAAAAGCGCGCTGAAGAGCGCATGGCCAAGATGAGCGAAGAGTCGGCCGCCGCCGGCAAGAAATTCCTCGAAGAAAACGGCAAGCGCAAGGAAGTCACCACCACCGCTTCCGGCCTGCAATACGAAATCATTAAGAAAGCTGACGGTCCCGTACCGAAGCCGACTGATGTCGTGACCGTTCACTACGAAGGCAAGCTGACTGACGGCAAAGTGTTCGACAGCTCTGTTGAACGCGGCAGCCCGATTGATCTGCCGGTCAGCGGCGTGATCCCGGGTTGGGTTGAAGGCCTGCAACTGATGCACGTTGGCGAGAAGGTCAAACTCTACATCCCTAGCGAATTGGCCTACGGCGCACAAAGCCCTAGCCCAATGATCCCGGCCAACTCGGTTCTGGTCTTTGACCTGGAACTGCTGGGCATCAAGGACCCTGCAGCAGCAGGTGCCAACGATGCTGCTGCCGGCGCTGATGAAGAAGAAGAGGCTGCACCTGCAGCCGAGCCGGCCAAGCCAGCCGCCAAGAAGTAATCGTTCGAAAGTCCGATTGCCGCTTGAAAAAGAAATGCCCCGTCTCGACGGGGCATTTTTATTTGCGGGTCGATTTGATCGAACCCGCTTCGGCGGCGAGAGTCCCATGTGCGTCGGGTGCCGTGCTCAAAGCCGGGATTTGTCGGAGGACGCGGGGCATCATCGGGCTCTGACTAGCGCTCCAGACCGGTTGAGTCAACGGTTTTTTGCGGGCTTGTATGTGTCTAAAAAACGCGCGATCTGAGTCCGGACCCTATAGAACAGGCGTTTCGCTCCCGAAAAGCGGCTCTGTTCACAAGGTTATCCACAATTTGTGTGGATAACCTTCGGGTGCGTCATCGGCGCGTTGAACCGTAGGCTGTTGCCCTAAACGCGGCAGGTCCCCAGGTCGATTTTTATCGGTAATCGTGGAGTGGATATGAAAGCACCCTGGAATCTCATTCGTTATCTGCCCATGGCGAAACGCTTGATGGCAGCCGGTCGCTTGCCCGCCTTGCTCTTTGCCGTCGCAGGCAAAGCGGCCAGCGAAGGCGGTCGACTGGGCAAACTCAAGGACGATTTGAAACTGCTTCAAGCGTTATGTCTGGCCTACTGGCGTGGGGAATATCGCGCCATCAGCGCAAAGGCGATTCTCTCGGTCGTGGCGGGCCTGATGTATTTTCTCAGCCCTCTGGATGCGATTCCTGACTGGATTCCAGGCCTGGGGATGCTTGACGACATCGCTGTGCTTGCGTGGGTGATGAAACACCTCGAAGCTGAACTCAGCGCGTTCCGTGCCTGGCGCGCGACACAGAATCCGGAAAAGCTTGCAGTGGTTGAGCGCTTGCCGGCGACGCCAGTGTTGCTGGAGCAAGAGAAGAAGGTCTGAGCGCAGGTTTGCCGCTCACCAGTCGCGCCGCCGACCCTCCATTGACGTCTGACACGCAAGTCGTGTCCAACCGCTGTTAAGATGCCGCCCATACTAGAAAAAGACCGCGTGAAGCGTGTTTTGGGTCTGACAGGGGGTGGTATGAATATTCAGGTTATTTCGCGCGATGGAGAGCCGGAATATGCAGTGCTGCCATGGGCGCACTATCAGGCCCTGTTGCGCGCGGCGGGGCGAGAGCCCAACACGGCGGCAGGTATTGAAACGGGTACTGAAACCGGTCCTGAACAGGTCGCGACTGCTGCCGCTGCTGACCTTCCTTCCTTAAGTAAGCTCGGTGCACTGCGCCAGGCAAAAGGCCTGGAAGTGGCGCAACTGGCGCGCACGGTCGGCATCAGTCCGTCTTATCTTGACCTCATCGAAAGCGGTACCCGCGAGCCGGACGCGGCCATTCGCCGAAGCCTTGCGTGGGAACTGGGCGTTGCAGGCTGGCGGGGTGAGGCATGAGCGTGCGCATCAGCCGCCAACATTGGGACGGGCTGCTCGCCGAGCTCGACCTGGCCCGCCGCCAACGTCATCTGGTGACCTACCGCGCCTTGCTGGAGCGCCTGCAGTTACCCACACCGGCCATGCAAACCCTGACCGCCGCCCTTGAGCACCTCGCCGCACTCGATGCCCGCGCCGAGCAGCCGTTGCGCAGCGCACTGGTCATCAGCCAGGGCGCGAGTCGCTTGCCGCGCACCGGCTTTTTCGAATGCGTCGAACGCCTGGGCCGTTTTTCCGGCCCTTCCGACGGCATCGCCGCCGCCTCCTGGCACGCCTCGGAAGTGGCCCGGGTGTTTGAGTTCGAGTATCCGCAGCCGGCGACTCCGGAGTAAGTTCAGAGACAATCCGACGTCGGCACACCGTAAGCACCACCGCCAATCGAACGTTGCAAACCCTCTCGCGGCCCAACCCAAGCGGTGGGAGCCGGCGTGCTGGCGAACCGGATTCAACCGCAGCACCCAACGTGCCTGACCCGAAGCCTTCGCCAGCAAGCCGGCTCCTACGGATCGGGGGTGAGCCAGCTGCCATCTAGATTGCCTGCCCCCGGAGCGGGGGTGATGAAATCGATGCCTCCATGCGCTCAATGCGACAGCACTCAAGGTGCCTGACCCGAAGCCTTCGCCAGCAAGCCGGTTCCTACGGATCGGGGGTGGGCCAGCTGCCATCTAGATTGCTCGAACCCCGCAGCCGGGTGAGAAATCGATGTCTACAGCGCTCCACGCCGGTACATGGCGGCATGTGCGAATCTGCCGCCTTTACTGCTGCCGCAGAACCCGGACGCTACCCCCATCTGTAGGAGCCGGCTTGCTGGCGAACCCGATGGACCGGTGACACATAATCCGGTAAATAACAATTGGCGTCCAACGTGCCTGAAACCAGTGGTGGCTCGCGTTGACGTCATATTTCGAATCACAGCCCAAACGCAAAGGGCATCGCCTCGCACTAGCCTTCCGGCACTTTCGGCAGACAGGACGGCTTTCCCGTGTCGAAGATTTATCACGCAGAACGATTGCGCAACGGACGCTACTCAGAGTCGGGGCAGATCTACCTCATCACAGCGGTTACGCACCAACGGCAGTGCTTTTTCAAAGACTGGAGAGTGGGTCGATTGCTCGTGCACCAGTTGCGCGATGCACAGACGCAAGGCTTGGTGAAATCATTGGCGTGGGTCGTGATGCCGGACCACTTTCACTGGCTGGTGGAGCTGCGGGACTCTGCGCTGGAGGAATTGGCGCTGAGGGTGAAATCGCACACTGCGCGGAACGTGAATAAAGCCTTGGGGCGATCAGGCAAATTCTGGCAGCGGGGCTTTCACGACCGGGCCATCCGTTACGAGGAGGATCTGCAGAGCGTGGCGCGCTACATCGTCGCCAACCCTGTCCGAGCAGGGCTGGTGAGGCGGGTACAGGACTATCCGCTGTGGGATGCCCGCTGGGTTTGAAGCGGACACCTCTGAACGCCGGTCACAATCAAATGCCGTCGCAGGCAGGGAAAAGGGGGCTCAATAGCGACCCGCGTCAATCACCACGGCAGCGCCTGATTCAACGCCGCCACCACCTCCGCTTCCAGCGTATTGATCACATGAATGCTCGCACCCATCACTTCTTTGGCGTGGTGCTTGGCCTGAGACGCCAGTTCGGCGAGTTGGGTGGCGTCCAGGGTG
>NZ_DASVUM010000243.1:0-94877 GCF_036387035.1 Pseudomonas sp.
CACTACGGTTGCGCTGGCGCTGCGGCTGGTGCGCCGGGGTGGCTCAAGGCGCGAGATAGAGCGCTCGATCGCCGCGCTCTGTGTGGATAACCCGTAGCTCGTGAGTAAGCTGGGCCGCAGCTGTATCCCTTCTACAACGGCCAAGCAGGAACACCATGAAAAGATTCATTTCAGCTGTCGCTTTGACCCTGATCGCGAACACCTCATTTGCGCAGATCGACGCTGCTGCCGACCCCGTCGGCGCCAACTGGGTTTCGGGTAACTTCACCGGCGTCTATCAGATGCCGGGGCAGGGCGTCTTAATACGGATGGCCTACGACACTCAGACCATGCGGTACATGACAAACAATGTCGTGCCATTCCCGAACCTGCAGGTCGATAGCTACAACCTGCCCGAACGCACCATCAACGTCTCCTATGACTGGAAGGGCACACGCGAGATGGGAACGATGGAAAAGGTCATCGACGGGGTGATTTTTACCATGCACGACGGCTCGCAGGTGCCGATGGTATGGGTGCGCATCGCGACAAAGATGGACGTCAAGAAGCTGTTTTGCGCAACTGCCACTGGGGATACTCCGCCCCGGGGCGATCGCGGTTTCAAATGCGCGAACATGACCACCGACCAATAAGCCGCTGGCGCCGAGCTATCGGAAACCGCTCGGCCTGAGCTTCGACATGCCCGGTGACAATCCGGGCATGATCGAATACTCGAACCTCTACAAGGCAGTCCGCAAGTTTGCTCTCACCGAACCAGTCTGGTCGGGCGATCGGCAGATTTACTTCACCAAACCGGACGAATACTACGACCTGACTCTGGTATCACGTCGCGTCTACGGCACCCCTGACGAATACATTGCGATTGCCGCCGCTGCGGGCATCGACCGGATGACCACGCAGAAGATGACCGAGCGCGAGCTGGTGCTGCCCACCAAGGCCAAGCTGCAGGCGATGAAATCCGCCCTCGGCATCGTCACCACCGTAACGTCGGTGCGCTGACATGGCGAAATCCAGCAGCGAGCACCTGATCGCGGTCAACAAGGCGCTGAAAGAAGCCGTCACCCGCCACAAGCAGGGCATCCAGGAGCGCGGGCAGTCCAGCATTCTGGTATCGCCCGACGAGATCCGGGGGACCTACGACCACCAGCGCAACCTTCTGACGTCGCTGGGAAACAATGGCCTGCGCCCGATCACCCAGGACGACCTGGCAGTTTTTCGCGCGTCGGCGAAGATCCACGGCAAGAAAGCAGCCGGGGGCATCACTGCGCAGCGCATGCTCGATACGTCGATGCCTGGCCCGCGCGATCGCGCCCACCGGGAGATTCACACCGCGCTGGTGATCCGCCACAAGGGCGGCCTTGTCACCTTCCAGACCAACGCAGGGCCGAATTCGAAGGTGCGCCGCCATATGGTCTCCGTCGAGTTCCAGGACTTCGAGGACATGGTGGTTGCGCCGGTCGAAGCCAAGGCGGCCGCGGGGAGGCTGATCAAGGGCAAGCTGAAGATCGACTGCAACTGCGAGGACTGGCGCTACCGGCTGCGCTACATCGCGACCACGGGTGGCTGGGCAGCCGGGCCATGGTTCGAGCACAGCTATCCAAAGATCACCAACCCGCTGCTGACCGGCTGCGGCTGCAAACACGTCTTGCGGGTAATGACCACCATCATCGCCTCGCCGACATTCAAGGCCCAGGCAGTGAAGCTGATCGAAGGCGCGCGCACGGCCGTCGAGCGCGTGGCGAAAACCCGCACCGTCAAGCAGATGAAGGCCGACGTCGAGAAGATGCAGAAGGAAACGCACCGCCAGCGGCGCGTGACCACCACGGCCGACAAGAAGGCCGAGCGCGAACGCTGGCGTCTGAACAGGGCGATGAAAGCGGGCGTAGCCGACGCAAAAAAGGCCGCCGAGGATAAGGCGCGCAAGCAGGCGGCAAAGGACGCTCGAACGGCAATCAGCCAGACGAAAAAGGCCATCAAGCAGGCGCAGGATCTGGCAGACAACCCCCGCACCAGCGCTGCCGTGCGCGCGCTGCTCCTTGGCGAGATCGCTGATCGCCAGGCTGACCTGGAAAGGCTGGGCAAGAAATGAGAGAGCCTGCCTTCCAGCGGTTTATGCGTACCTGCGGCTTCGAGCTGGTGCGCCTGGGCCATTACCCCAATCCCACACGACGTCTATGGTGCCTGCGCGAACTGATCGAGCAGGATGAGCCACGGCGCCCGCAACGCCCTGAAGGTAAATCATGCTGACCAACATCCCCAAACAGGTTAACCGGGTAAGCCGCCAGCTCGTGCTGCGCCACCCCAATTCGATGGATTGCTCTGTGCAGCGCAAGACGGTCAACCGGTCGGCCGAGACTGAGCTGGGCGGGCTGCCAACGCTCGGCGGGGCAGGGGTGCTCGACAGCGAAGACGAGGCCGACTTCAGTTTCACGGCGTTGGGCGCCGGTCGAATGAAGTTCGCCGACACGTTCACGCCTGACATCGGCAACATGAGCGACGACGATACGGTCATCACCTATGCCGAGGGCATGATCCAGGCCCAGGTCGAGTGCAGCGCCGATCCCACCGATTCGGCCTATTTCGTCGCCGATAAGCATGACCTGGTGATCGCCGAGCCTGGCGCTGGAATTATCATCCCCTATGAAGTCGTGGCCGTGACCAGTAAGGGCGACATCCCGCCATACACTCGCTTGCTGCTGCTGAATCCACGCGAGGATCTGCTAGTCGGGATCTGATCGGAAAGGTCCGCCCGGAAGGGGGGCTGTACCTCAATACCATGGTTCCAAACGATTAATGCGCTTGGGATTTTATGGCTGACTCGACTAAAGGAGGCATCTGGGCTCGGGCTAAAAAGCTCGCTCAGACGCTCGCGGACGGCGACCGCAACATTGCCGAAGTGGACGTCGCGGACACCATGCAGGGATACGACACGGTTAGCGTGTCGATGCTGCTCGGTTCCGGTAGTCGATCGGCCCGCAGTCGCGCGCAGATTTACGAGCAATTCGCCCACATGATGTCTGACCCCATCATCGCCACGGCGCTGCGCTTGCACGTCACCCAAGCCCTGGGCGGGCACGAGACCAACGGTGACACCATCTTCATCGAGATGAAGGCGGGCTGTGAGCCGCTCAAAAAGTACGTCGATGACATCCGCCTTAACTGCGCCCCCCTGTTCAATCGGGAAGCGCACGGCATCGCCTTCAACGCTGCAGGCTTCGGCGACGCCTACGCCCGCACGTACCTGAAGAAAGGCGAAGGCCTGCTCGATCTGATCAACAACGAGATGCTTTACCCGCCGTTGGTGCAGCCTTATGAAAAGGGCAACCGCACCGTCGGTTACGTTGTTTCGAGCGGCGAAAAGCAGCAGCAGCGCCTGACACCCACCCAGATGGCCAGGATGAAAATGCCGCGCCTGCTGTGGGTGCCGCAGATCCGCGCAGTGGACAAGGCTTACCGCTACAACCTCGCCGAGGATGATCTGGAGAAGCTCACGCCGATGCCCGCGATGATCGGTGGCGGATTCCTGTATGAGGCCGAGGAGCCCCACGGGCGCCTGCGCAGCTCGCTGCTGGGCCTGGTCGGCCAGCGCATCCTGGGCACGATCGACGAGAACTTGATCACCGTCGAAACCGAAGGCATGAGCCTGCAGCAGCGCAAAAGCTTCATGGCGAGTATCAACCGCATGCTGACCAAGTCCAAGGAGGTCGCCGAAAAGGCCGTCCGGGATAACCAGCCGGTCACGACCCGCCAGTACCACGTCCTGCCTGTAAGCGGCCAGAAGGCCGTTACGAGCGTTTCCAGCTTCCAGGGCGCCACTGCTACCAACGGCATGACGATCGATGACGTAATGCTGCAGGCGCGCCTCCTGGCTGGCGCCTTGGGAACCGACCTCTCGATGCTGGGCTTCGCGGACCAACTATCGGGCGGCCTGGGCGACGGCGGGTTTTTCCGCGTATCGGCGCAGTCGGCCGAGCGCAGCCGGATGATTCGCACCGCACTGACGGCCTTTTTCCACTACCTGATCGACCTGCACACCTGGGCCAAGTACGGCTTTGTGTGGGAGGACGGCGATCGCCCCTACGAAATCAACTATTTCGGCTCGATCAGCGCTCTGGAGTCGGAGAACGCCGAGACCCGAGAACGCAAGATCAACGGTGCTTCAACCCTCATGACCGTCCTGGAAGCCATGCGCAATTCGGGCTTGCCCGAGGAAGTGTGCATGCAGCTGCTAACCAAGGACATGGGCTACGACGAGGACGAAGCCCGAATCATCGCCAAAGGAATCAGGAACGCGAAGCCACCAGATGCGGGCGGATTTGGAGGCGACGGCGGGGGCTTCGATGCCCCGCCAGGCCGCACCACCAGCGGCAATCCCGAGGTAGATGAAGAGGAAGAGATGGAAGATGCGTAAGACAGGGATTATTCGATTCAACATTGCCGATCGACAGCGCCAGTTTCGCGGCGCCGACCGGAACTTCGACATTCCCAGTGTCGTGCGCGTCCTCAACGGCAAGGCCGTCCAGGAGCGTATCGCCGCGGGCGACATGATCGGCTACTTCGGTCACTGGCCTCGGGAAAAATTCGGCCTGGACCCCGCTGACGGCGGGATCGTCAACGGCAAGCACTTCGCCTTGGAGCCTGCGCTGCGCACCGTCTCGCTGAAGGCTTACCCCAACGGCGATATAGACCATGAGGTCGAATTTCTCGATACCTCCTCGGGCCGCATCGGCGAGCGCGTATACGGCAGCAAGGCCTTTGGTTTTTCGTCGGCCATTCGCGCGCGCCTGGTGGGTACCACGCACATCGCGACCGATTTTTTCGGATTCGACCTGGTCAAGGAACCGAACTACAACAGCAACCGCGGCTATGTCCTGGACGGGGTGGAGGAAGGGGAGGGGGCTGATCTGCTCGACGCCGTGGCCGAGCGTGATGCGCTGTTCGACACGCTTAATCAGATGATGGACGCCAAGCAGCGCGAGCTGGACAACACCCACGCCGTGCTCGACAGCGTCACCAACGAAAACACCGTGCTGATCAGCATGCTGGCCAAAAAGACAGGCAAGACGTCCGTTGTGCTGGACGGCGTCATGGACATCGGCCGGATTCCCGCCCCGGGCACCGTCAATCTGTTCGACAGCGCGCGGGACTTCCTGCACGAGGATCTGGCGCAGCTGCAGCCTGAAGCCAAGCCCCAGGCGCCGCGCGTGAACACTCCCGAAGCCGATCGATTCTTTGAGCGTCGTCGCTGATCATGGCCCTAAACTCGGATAACGACGGGTTCCTGGTCGGCAGCCCGGCGAGCGTCGATTTGGCTGGCTACGCCCGCCAGCTCGATCTACTGCGCTCGATCGACCATGGTATTGCCCAGCTCAATCGAACCCTGGCTGATAGCGGCCGCGGCAGCAAGGGCGGGAGCAGCAGTGCCCCGTCGTCACCTGCATCCGCGCGCAGCCCACGCACCAGCTCGACGGCATCGCGTCGCGGCAGCACGCCGTCTCCGGTACCGCCACCTTTGCCGGTGGCCACGCCTCGCCGCCGTGTCGAGCCATCCACGTCCAGCGCGACGTCCAGCACCTCGACGCGTGGCACCGGCACGCCTGCACGCCGGGACGCGATCCCTCATCGGCGCGAGCAAGCGCTGCCCACCCGTGGCTCCAACGGACGGTTTCAACCGCGTAACGGCGCCGCAGATAACGGGCGCAATGGCGGGGGCGCTGCTGGGCCTGGCCACAACAACCCGACCACCCCAGATGATCCGGACAGCGGCAGCAGCCGCGGGGGCTCCGGGCGCCTGAGCAATGCTATCAACGGTCTCAAGAATGGCCTGAGCAACCTGTCAGGGCTGGCGCACAACACCGAGAACATCGACCCGACCATTGCGGCCGCCAAGGAGGTCAAGGAGTCTATCGGCCCGCTGTTCCGCCCCCTGGCTGGCTTGTTTGGTCGTGGCGGCACGAGCGCCGAGGAGAAGGCCGAGCGCAAGGTCGCAGTACCGTGGTATCGCCGCATTTGGGGCGAGCTGCGCGAGTCGAATAAAAAGGATGGCGGCGGCCGCGGGCTATTCGCCACATTGCTGGCGGCAATCGTTGCCCTGCCTGGTCTGCTCATGGGCGGGCTGGGCAAGATCCTGGGCGGAATCTTCAAAGCCATTCCGGGCGCGGGCCTGGTCGGCTCGCTGGCCAAGGGCGGCATTCGTGCCGTGGGTGCTGCTGCATCCGGCGCCGCTGCGGTCGGGCGCAAAATTTTCGGTCGCAAGAAAAGCCCAGGCGTTGAGGTCAACACCGGGGGCGCGTCCGCAGGTTCGGGTGGCGGCAGTGCCGGTAACGCCCGCAAGACTGGCCGTATGGGCAAGATCGGCAGTGCCCTGGGCAAAGCCGGTAAAGCCGTCGGCAAGGTCGGCGGGGCTGTGCTCAAGCGTGTGCCGTTGCTGGGTACGCTGATCAATGCCGGCATGGGCGTGGCCAAGGTCATGGACCCGGACGCCAGCAAACAGGAGAAATTTGAGGGCGGCGGCAGTGCCGTGGGCAGCGTCGTGGGCGCGGCGATCGGCTCGCTGGCCGGGCCGCTGGGCACCATCGTAGGCGGTATGATCGGCGACAAAGTCGGTTCGATGGTCGGCGGCTGGCTTAGCACTCTCGATTGGAGCGATATCGGCAAGCAAATCAGCGGCGCCTGGGACGGCGTGGTTTCTGTCTTCAGCGGTGCGGGCAAATTGGCGTCTGACGCCGCCAGCTCGGTATTCAAGACTGTATCCGAGGCAGCGTCGTCGCTGGGTTCGATGGTCTCGGACGTCTACAAGTCGGTCAAGGATTGGTTCGGTGACAAGCTGGGCGGCGCTGTCGATGGTGCGAAGGAGCTGGCCAGCAAGGCGGTCGATGTCGCGGCTTCGGCAGCAACCGCTGTTACCGGTACCGCGAAAACGGCCTACACCGCGGCGAAGGGCGTGGCCAGCAATATGGCCAGCAAGGCATCCACCGCGTACAGCAACGTCAAAGATGCTGCGGTGGTGCAGGGCGGTCGCATCATGGGCGCCCTGGACAAGGGATATCGCCACAAGGAGAGCTTTGACGGCATCAAGGGCGGCAGCAGCCTGGCGGATAACGGCAGCTACACCAACGACGAAGCCTCGCGTATCCGTGACCTGAAGCAAGGCGGTTACAACACGTCGGCGAACCTGCCTGGCGGCATGTCGGCCAGCACTCAGAAGAAGATCGAGGCCGCGGCCAGCCAGTCCGGTCTCGATCCGAAAATGATGCTTTCGATGGCGGCCATGGAAAGCGGTGGCAACCCTAACGCCATTTCCTCGACCGGTGCCATCGGCACGTTTCAGTTCACCGGTCGCACGGCTTCTGGCGTGGGCATCACCAACCGGTTCGACGAGGATCAGAACATTGCGGGCGGCATGAAGCTCGCCCAGGTGAATCAGCAGTACCTGCAGATGCGGGGCCTGCCGGTCACCCCTGAAAACCTCTACATGATGCACCAGCTTGGGCCGTCGGCCGCCGAGGAGATGATCCTGGGCGCGAAGAGTGGCAAAAATATCAACGAGCTGTCGGCCGGTACCCAAAAGGCTGTCGGCCTCAACTACGGCAAGGGCTCCACGACGGCGGCCGAGTACCTGGGCAAAAACGCCCAGGCGCTCAACGACCGATATAACAAGGTGGTCGGTGGCTCGGCCGGTACCGGCGCCACGGCGGCGGCCAGCGCTTCGGCTGGCGTACCTGCGGTGGCCACTGCTCCGTCAGCTGCAGACAACATCCCCATTACGCTGCGCCCCATGGCTGCGGCCAAACCGTCGATTCCGGCCGCCAGCAACGCAGCGCCAAGCATCGCCGCCAAGGCGCCGGGCGTGCCGACGGTACCGCCCGAGCGAATCAGTACAGACAAAAAGGAAACGACCGGCGTGATGCGACTCGATCAGCCTGTGGGTCAGGACGTGGGCGAGCGGCAGATTGCTGCGCTTGTCACCGGTGGGATCGGAAACGGGGGCCAGGCCTAAGCCATGACGACTTATAACATCTCAGCCACGCAGATCATGGACATGGTCTCGCACTGGCTTAACACCCCGGTGAACGGCTATTTCGGCTCCACCTACGGCGCACCAGTTGAGGAGCTGATCCAGCAACCGATGGGCCTAGGCCTGGCTGACGCCTTCATCACCAAGATGAAAACAGACCTACCAATCTTGGGTGTTCTGGGCGACGACGAAATCTCCGTCTACTTCCAGGACATCAGCACCCGATTCGACGCTAAAAAGCTGATCGTCCAGGTGGGCAACGTGACGGTATCCGTGGACGAGCTGAGGAACATTTCGTGAAAACCCTAAGTGAGATGCAGGCGGCATACACCAGTATTCTGTCGTCCTATCCTCAAGTCTCGATCCTTTATCAAGCGAAAGACCCGACCATTCTCGCCCGGCTCAATTCGATCGCCAACATGCTTTCGGTGGCCAGCGTCGAGCAGGACATCGCTGCGGCCGAGCCCTTCACCAAGTCCCGCGACGTCACCGTATTGGCCGACGCCGCGGTCAAGGGCGTGCTGCCCTTCGGAACGTCTTCAGTCGTCGCGCTGCTGGTGACCAACGCCACCACCACCGCTTGGACGGTCACCACCGGCCGCACGCTTACTGACGCCCAGGGGCGCGCCTACGTCGTTACTGTCGGCGCCACCATTCCGGCCAGCGGCAGCGCTGTCGTGACCGCCAAGCAACAGGAAAGCAGCTCTTCAACGGCGACCGTGAGCAGCAGCAAGGCGTTCTATACCATCGCCGTGACCCAGCCCGACAGCGGCTCGATCGTGAGCGTGGCGGTATCCAATTCGGACGGCGACGCCTTCGAATACATCCCCGATTTCGTCAACGTTGAAACTGACGAGCAGATGTTTCATTTGCAGACAGATGAAAATCAGGATCTATACGTCAAGTTCGGAGCCGCCGACTACGGTGGGTATCAACCGGCCACGGGCGAAGAGTTCACCATTACCGTGACCTCGACCGAGGGCGACATCACGCTCAGCTCGGGCGCGCTGTTCACATTCGATTACACCTCCTCGATCTATGAGAACGGCTGCACCGTGACCCTGTCGGAAGTGCTGCAGGCTGGCGCAGATCCGCTGGACACGGACACCATCCGCGAAATCTGTTCGTATCCGTCGCTGTATGACAGCAACGCCGTATACAACAACAATTTCGACTTTCTCATTCGCCGGTCGAGCACCGTTGCGCCGCTGACGTTCCTATCAGTCTGGAATGAACAGACCGAAGAGACCGTGCGCAGCGCCAGCCAGGACAACGTCAACTGCCTGTTTATTGCAGCGATCAAGGACGATACCGACCAGAGCACGCTGGAATCGGCCATCACGACGATCGTGACCGACGCCGATGACAGCTACAAGCTGAAGTTCGTGACGGTGGCCGAGCTGACCATCACCGTGGACGTGGTGCTGGAGATCGCGTCGGTCTACGACAGCGCCGAGGTCATTTCGGCTGCCCAGGAGCTGATCCTGGCGCAGTACGGTCGCACGTCGGCGTGGGCGAAGCGCGGCCAGGTGACGGTCAAGAAAAAGAAGATCACCACTATCCTGGAGGACGGCATCACCGCCCTGCAGGACGACAATAGCGATATCTCGATCACCATCACGTATCCAACGGTTACGACCCTGCCCGAGCAGTTCCGCTACGTCAGCGCCGACAGCCTGAATATCACAGTTGAGACGGTGACCAACGCATGACAACGGGCGTTCTGGTACCTGAAGAGAACAGCTACGCCGAGAACACCGTCGAGGCCGAGCTGCAGGATATCTTTTTGGCGCTGTTCGAATCGGTGCTCAAGGACACGGCTGACGAAATCAACTGCTACGGCGCGCCGCATATCGGCTCGCTGGATCTGGTACGCCGCAACCTGACAGCCGACGGCCTGGCGGTGCTATCCAGCTCTGACGAGGACGCGATCCGCTACCTGCATCAAGCCTGGAAATTCCGGAACCCGCGTCGCGGCATGCACTTCCTGCGCACCTATGTGCAGGCGCTGTTCGGCGACTACGAAATCAATCAGCTTTATCAGCTGAAGACGGGCATCTACCCGCTGAATCTGGCCACCGAGGACGAAATCAGCAAGGCAGGGGGCAGCCTCGACGACTACTGGCTGACGTCGCGCGTGCGCGTGCGCCTGAGCACCGACATGGTATCCACGCAGATCCTGGCGGCGCTCAAGTCCACGGTGGCCGCGCGCATCGTGCTCAACGTCCAGATCGCCAAAAAGTCGCTGATCACGATCGGTCCTGGCCTGGTCGTCGGCGGCGTCCTGGTGCGCTCCGAGCACGTCGGCCCGCAGCGGGTGGCGGAATCCACGGCCACCAACGCACTCGACCTGGATTTCCAGGGCGGGGCGTTCTACGTCCACCACTCTCGCAAATGGGGCGCCTGATGGGCCTGGTACAACGCAACGCTGCGGAAATCATCGACGTTTCGCGGGCATCCACTGCCACCTATATCAATGCCTCCGGCTTGCTGGCCACCGCTGCAGCTGGAGAGCTGCGTATAGATCACGATCCGCTGACCCTGGCCGTCAAAGGCCTGCTGGTCGAGCAGGGCGCCACCAACCTGCTGCCCTACAACTCGCAGCTCGATCAGAGCGTCTGGACCCTTTCCAGCGCCAGCGCGACGGCGAACGCCGCTATCGCCCCGGATGGGACGATGACGGCTGACAAACTGGTGGAGGCCTCGACGACGACCGCGGCCTCGCATTACACCGATCGCGTCGTGTCCGGCGCCAATACTCTCGGCACCCAGTTCACGTACAGCGTGTACCTGAAGGCAGCCGGGCGCGGTTTCGGGCGGCTGACCGCCTATTACGATTCGGGCGGCGCGGGAGGCTACACGGCGATTTTCAACCTCAATACCGGCGTTGTTTCGGCGGTGGCCAGCGGCCTCACGGCCACCATCACCCCGGCGCCTAACGGGTATTACCGCTGCTCGATTACAGTGACGGTTGATCAGACGTCCTATGCAAAAATCTTGTATCGCATCCATATCTACTCGACAGCGACCGTGGGCAGCTACATCGGCGACGGTGCCTCGGGCCTTTACGTGTGGGGCGCCCAAGCCGAGGCGGGGAACGTAGCCACGAGCGTCATTGCGACCGGATCTGCGGCTGTAACCCGGGCGGCCGACGCCATCGGCATGCTCACGTCCAAAACGGTCGCGCGTACCAACCTGGTGGCGCCGAGCAACGATTTTACCGGCTGGACTACCAGCGGCGGCGCTGTCGTGGCGTCTGCAGCCCGGGCAGGCCCCAACGGGCTGGCCGACACGGTGTCGCTGCCTGCTGGCGCCAGCATCTCGCTGCCCGTGGCGGCGCTGGTGGCCACCGATTACTGCCTGTCGGTGTTCGCTCAGGCAGAAAGCGGCACCCCCGCGCTGGCGCTGTCCGGAACGCCTTACACGGTCACGGCCCAGGCCTTGTTTGACTTGGCAGCCGGGGAGGTAACCGGCACCACCGATTCCGCTGACCTAGTGCCCACCCTCAAGGGCTGGGTTCGCCTGTCGCTGTGGGCCGCCGCAGATGCGGCCGGTACCGGCACGCTGACCATCTCCAATCCGAGCGCCAGCACGCTGACCCTGGGGCTGTGGGGCGTCCAGCTGGAGGCATCGCCCGTAGTCACCCCGCTCATCAAGACCACGACGGCGGCGGCAAGCGCGTCGGATTATTTCGACTGGTACTCGGCGAGCGAGGGCACCCTGGTGGGCGCCTTCCCCTCTACCTGGGGCGCGACCCTGCTCTCGCTTGACGACGGAACCGACGGGTTTCGGATTCGCCAGGACGCCACCGGGGCGGTGCTGTTCGAGATCCTGGCCGACGGCGCCACCCAGGCGACGATTACCGGCGCAGTGGTTGCGGCCGCAGCTGACCTTTATGTGGCGGCTTGCTGGAAGCGCACGGCCAACGGAATGAAAGTCGCCCTAGCGGTCAATGGCGTGGTTTCGACCAGCGCGTTGTGGCTGCGCTTTCACTTTGCCCTGCCCACAACACTGTGGATCGGCAGTAGCGCGGGCGCTTCGGGGTTTCTCAACGGCTGCGCGCGACGGGCGCGTTATTTCAAGGGCGCGCAGTTCGACAGCCTGGCCAGCCTGGCATCGGAAAGCTGACCCGAAAGCGTACCCGCCAGACCTCGAAAATATGGAACGCTATCAAAGATTTGAGAGGTTCCAGTGGCCACCACGACGACTACGATCACGCCCACGCTTACCGCGGCCGGGCGCGAGGCAGCGTTTAATGCCAGCCTGACCGGGATCGCAGTCGAGATCACCAAGATTTCATTCGGTGGGGGTACCTACGCCCCAACCGGCAGCGAAACCGCCATGAACGACCAGTACGCCATCGTAACCATCGCGGGCGGCTCGTCGATTTCCAGTACGCAGATCCGGATCACGGCCGTATGGGCAGATGCCGAGCTGACCGCCGACATCACCGAAGTCGGCATCTGGGCCGGTGACGTGCTGTTTGCCGTGTGGAGTACCAAAGCAGGTACGGCGATCGCCAGCAAGACGCCTGGCACTGATTTCGTGCTGTTCTGCGACATGGTGTTTGATCAAGTCCCAGCCGACAGCATCACCGTGGTCATCGATCCTGAGTCCTCGGCGGTGCTGTCCGCTTTGGTGACGCACGAGAACGACCCCAACGCGCACGAGCAATACCAACTGATCGAGAACCTGGCCCAGGTGGCTGGCTCGCTCGTTTGGTGCGGTACCGCGGGCGGCACGGCCGATGCGCTGCTGCTGTCGCTGCCGGATGCGTCCACGCTCACCGGCTATGAAGCTGGCCAGGCTTTCAGTTTTATCGCGGCCTCGAACAACGATGGCGCTATGACGGTCAACGTCGAAGGCCTGGGCGTGGTCGCGATCACCAAGGCGGGCACCACTGTGATGGTTGCCGACGACATCGTGGCTGGGGCGCTCTACGAGATTGTTTTCGACGGCACGCAGTTCCAGATCCGCAGTTGCCTGGCGGCCGGGCGAACGTTCGAGACCTACACGTACACCGCCACCGCTGCGCAGGTGCTGTTCAACCTGAGCTATACCGCGGACTTGCTGCAGGTGATCGTCAATGGCAAGACCCTGCCGCCGACGGGCTTCACGGCCAATGATGGCGCCACGGTAACGCTGGCCACCGCCTCGACTGCGGGCGACATCGTCCAGTTTGTGGTTTGGAACGTGTTTCAGGTTGCCGACACCTACACCAAGACCAAGGCCGACGCGACCTTCGCGCCCCTTGTCGATCCTTTGTTCACGAAGACGGTCACCGTTACGGGTGCAACCGCTCTCAAGAGCACGCTGGCCGTAACGGGCGCTGCAACACTATCCAGCACGCTGGCGGTTACCGGTGCTGCAACGCTATCCAGCACTCTGGGAGTCACCGGCGCGGCGACTCTGTCCAGCACGCTGGCGGTTACCGGGGCGGCAACGCTCACCGGCGCGGTTCTGGCGAAAAGCACCCTTGGGGTTACGGGCGCAACGACTCTTTCGAGCACTCTTGCCGTCACGGGTGCCGCTACGCTGTCCAGCACGCTTGCCGTCACGGGTACTGCGACCCTGAACGGCGCGGCAGTCCTGAAGGGCACGCTGGCGCTGACGGGGGCTGCGACGTTATCCAGTACGCTGGCCGTTACTGGTGCAACGACGCTATCCAGCACGCTCGGCGTGACGGGTGCGTCCACGCTCTCCGGCGCCCTGGAAGTCGCTGGCGCTGCAACCATGGACACTACCCTGGGCGTTACAGGTGCGGCCACGCTTTCCAGCACGCTGGCCGTTGCTGGTGCTACCACGCTGACGGGCGCGGCAACGCTGAAAAGCACACTGGGCGTCACTGGCGCTGCGACTATATCGTCTACCTTGGGCGTCACCGGTGCTACGACGCTGGCCAGTACCCTAAGCGTTGCCGGGGAGAGCGTCAGTACCTCTGCCAATGCCTGGCGTATCGTCTCGGGTAACTACGGCACGTTCTGGCGCAATGACGGCGCAAATCTGTATCTGATGCTGACCGCCAGCGGCGACACCTCTGGCACCTGGACTGACTCGCGGCCATTCACCGTCAACCTGGCTACGGGTGGGGTGACGCTTGGCGGCGCCGTATCGGCCAGTGGCACGCTGGGGGTCGTAGGCGCTGCGACGCTATCAAGCACCTTGGCGGTAACCGGTGCTACGACGCTATCGAGCACTTTGGCGGTAACCGGTGCTACGACGCTGTCGAGCACTCTGGGGGTCACTGGCGCGGCTACGCTGTCCAGCACCTTGGCAGTCACTGGGGCGACAACTCTCACCGGCGCAGCTTCACTCAAAAGCACCCTTGCGGTCACCGGTGCCGCCACACTGTCGAGTACTTTGGGGGTAACGGGTGCCGCGACGCTGTCGAGCACTCTGGGGGTCACTGGCGCGGCTACGCTGTCCAGCACCTTGGCAGTCACCGGGGCGACAACTCTCACCGGCGCAGCTTCACTCAAAAGCACCCTTGCGGTCACCGGTGCCGCCACACTGGCGAGTACGCTGGCGGTGACTGGCCTGACTGCACTGAATGGTGGCTGTACCGTAACCAGCAGCGGCTCGGTCAGCGGCCTGACTGTGCTCGATACTGGAGCAAACGGCGCGAACATCATGCTTGCGGGTAACGGTACCACCACCCCGAACAAGTACCTTCGCTCCGACGCGGGCAACCTCGATATCGTTAACAGTGCCTATTCTGCGGTCATCGCCTCGCTCAGCGACGTCGGCGCGTTCACCGCAAACGGCAATATCACCAGCAATGCCGACATTCACGCGGCGGGTAACCTATACGCGTCAGGAGCCTTCCTTGACACCTCCGGCAACGCCTACGGCACCACCTGGGGCGGCTACCTCAGCACCTGGATTAGCGCTCGACTTCCTACCGGTTACGTGACTACTGCGGGTTACTGGCGCTGCCAAAATACTGGTTTTATGATCCAGTGGGGCTTGGCTTCAAGCGTCGCGACCGAGGGCACCACGACCGTATATTTCACAACCGCGTTCCCCAGCGCTTGCGTGGGTGGTTTCGCAAACAGTGTGTATAGCGCACACATCTCCGGCGGCACCAACGCCTGCTACTTCTACCCTGCCAGTACCTCCGCGGCTTACGTCACCAATGACGGTACGTCTGGTACGGCTACCCCTGTTTTCTGGATGGCACTCGGATATTAATCATGAGCTACGTGTTTTCTGCGACAAAACTGGCCTTCTACGACGAGGATCTTAAGGAACATTACGTTACCGCGGGCAGCTGGCCCAGCGATGCGGTGGAATTGACCGACGACGAGCTAGCCACCTATCGAACCACGCCGCCCAGCGGCCAGAAGCTCGCCGCCGACAGCGACGGCAAGCCGACGTTCGTGGATATCTACGACACTGATGCCGCGAAGCTGGCCGCCGCGCAGGTCGCGCAGTCGGCAGCACTCTCCGCGGCCTGCGCAGCTGCAGCTGTAAGCGGTTTTACCTCTGACGCGCTGGGCTCGACCTACACCTACCCTTCAGCTGAAACCGACCAGCTCAACCTGCAGGCTCGCGTGCTGTCGTCGCTGCTCAACGCCAGCAACTCGGCCTGGACTACGACATTTAAGTGCACAGACAGCGCCGGTACCGAGGCCTACGTCACCCATACCGCGGCGCAGATCCAGGCCGTGGGCATGATGGGCGAGCAGACGATCAATGCGTACCTGATCCGAAAGGCCACTCTCGTGGCGCAGGTTGCAGCGGCGACGACCGTAGCCGCCGTCCAGGCCATCACCTGGGATAGCGCGAGCAGCTGATAGCACACCGGAAAGTGGCCACGGATGGCCACTCGCGCGCGCGATAACTTGGGGCCAGGTTCAACTGATAGGCACCCCATGAGCAGCGGCGATTTCAACCCCCTCAAAGAAGCATTCGGCACCTACCTGGGCACCTGGTATCAGGGCCTGTACGGCGACACGGCGAGCGTCAAGGAGTTCGTGGCCCGAGGCTTTGCCCGGTCGGTGCTCTGGGCGTCCGGCCGCATGGTCGATTCCGTAGATGAGATGCTCAAAAGCTATCAGCGCAACAGCAACGGCGACAAAGGCGCCAACTCGCTGCTGCCTGTGGTGTTCATCGCCCTCGCCAAGGACTACACCCCTACGCCAGGCGACATGGGCGGCAAGCAGGTCGAGCGTCAGCTGGTGCAGATCGAGGAGGGCGGTTCGTACTACGGTTACCGCCAGGCCATGATGGACAAGCGTGCACAGATCGCTATTGTCACGGCCGACCCCATGAGCGCCGATAGCCTCGCTGCCCAGCTGGGGCTGTACCTGGGCTCCATCCCCAACCGTCGTTTCTACGCCTCGCACACTTGGGGGCAGTACACCTTCGACATGCCGGTCACGATCGAGACGCCCGACACCGTCTTCAACAAGGTCGATACCGAAAGCAAAAACCTTACGATCCTGGCGTGTGACTTGGTGCTGCGCGGGGCGATCCCGTACCTGGACGCACCTGGTGATGACGAGGACAACGACGGTACGAGCAACAATCCGCCAGGCTATCCAGTGCTGCAGCAGATTACTAACATCGCGGCCGACGGCAGCGAGGCGGTTATCACCAAAACCAGCACCATCTGGAATGGTGAAGCGTGAACGTTTACCTCGCCGAAAACAGCCAGCAGCTGCCTGGCGACATGATCATGCGCTGGGTCAACCGGAGCGATCTGGCGCCGGTACCGCGCACGCTGGAGCTGACCGTGCGCCTGGCCGACGGCATCGAGACCGACCTGGCCGAGGGCAAGTCGATCTGGACCGGGCGGGAGAACCTCGAATACGAAATCATCTGGTCTCGGCGTGACCCTCCCACGGGCATGCTGCAGGGCGGCAAGTCGGTCCAGACGTATTCGATTATCGCCGCGCTGGCCAGCTGCGCGGGGGTCGCCAGACCTCGAACCACGCCGATCATCGCGACCAATGAGACGTTCGGCGCCATGTACAAGGCGAGTGGCGCCAAGGTGTCCGTAGCCAAGGATCTGACGGTTGAACGCTTCACCTGCCTGCAGGGCCAAGCGCCGAGCCGGGCGATCGCCTTGGCGCTGCAGGAGGAGTGCGCAACGCTGGTCTACACCGATAAAAAACTCTACGTGTACCGGCTCGCCGATCTGTTCAAAGAGGCTCCGATTGACGATATCGGTCAGCTGGACACCACGGCGCTGACGCAAAGCGACTTTCTCACCAGTCATCAGGTGCCGTCGTTCTATAGCACGGCTCCCGACGGCACCGTGGTGAAGGGCAACTATGACTCAACGCGCCGATCGATCTACGTGCCGCGCAAGTCTGAGCGGGTGCTGCGCAACATGAGCAAAGTGCTGCTGCGCCGACACGTCATCCAGTCGCAAATGGCCCAGGAAATCATCGCGGGCGACCTCCTGACGATCAACGGCGAAAACAATGTGGTGATGACAGCCGCGCATGCAATGACGCACGGCATTGAGGCCTCGATCACGAGCAACTCGTATTTCTGGTGCGGGGTGCTGTCGGAATGACGCTTTACTACGGAATCTATCCCGCGATTATCGAGGAGTACCTGGGCGGCGACTCGCGCATGGTGATGGTCAACGTTCCGGGCCTCACCGACGGCATGACCCACGCCGAAGCGGTGCTTAGTGTGCCAGTGGGCGATCGCCCCGAGCTGACCGAGCAGCGCATCCTTGCGGCCGATAAATGCTGGGTGCAGTTCCAGGGCGGCGATCCGCGATACCCCGTGGTGACCGGCTACCGTACCCCCGAGACCAGCAATCAAGAAGGCTGGCGCCGGTGGGCGCATACGAATATCGAGACCGCGGCAGACGCCGAGTCGAACCATACGGCGGCGACCTACACCATCACGGCCAAGGATTCGATCACGTTCACCGTGGGCGGCTCGGTGTTCCAGCTCACCAGCTCGGGCTTTGCCATGACCGGCGCCGTTACGCAGTCGGGCGGCGACATTACGTCCGACGGCATTTCCGTCCAGGGCCATACGCACCTGGAGAACGGCAAGGGCAGCGAGACCGACCCGCCGACCGCCTGACCGGAAACGTCTGCACGGTGACCCCTGGCGGTTGCCGCACACTCGCTGCATAGAACCAGAGGTTTATCGCAATGCCATTCGACCTTTCTCCGCAGGAAGCGCCCAAGTCGCTCAAGCGGATCGCCGCGCTCATGGGCCGTGCCGGCCAGCCGGTGGTGCAAACTGCCTTTAACGACAAACTGCGCCGCACGTCCGGCGTCACCTACCGCGAAGCCATGCTCACGTTGGCCAGCGGCCAAGCCGTGACCCTGCGCGTCAGTCAGTCCGGCGACATCGCCCAGGTACTGCTTAACGGCTCGCTGGTACCGATCCACCAGCAGACAGATCCAAACAAGGCGATCGGCGAAATCGCCTCGATCGCCGAAGCGAATCAGGGCAAGTTCCAGAAGGCTCAAGCCCGGATCAAGGCCGAGCTGCCTGCAGGCATCAGAACCACCGCGCCGCGCATGGTCGATGCGCTGAAAGAACGGGTGGTCTACCTGGATAAGGAAATCGCCGAGCGCCAGGAGACCGTCCAGGAGCTGACGAACAAGCTCAGTTCGCCGGTGCTCGATGCGGTCGAGACGGTCGTGACCGGTGCATCGCCCACGCCCGAGGCCCTGGCCGCGGCCGCAGCTGCGGACGAAAGTCTGGCTATCGTCAATGATAGCGGCGTCAAGGCTGTGATCAGCCTACCCAAGGAGCCCGAAAGCGATCAGGAAACTACGGTTGCGGTGCCGACCGACGATGGCCAGCCGCAGCTGCTGGAAACAGGCGGCGAGCCGGTGGTCACCGGCGAGGAGATTGCTCAGGAGCTGGAGGGCGGCGAGGTGCTCGATGGCGCGGAAGGGCAGGGGCGCGAGAAAGCGGTGATTGGCCTGCCCAAGCGGCCCGATTCTGACGAGCCACTGCAGGTAACGGTGAATTCCGAGGGCAGCTTTCAGGCCACGTCGGTGGAGCAGGGCGCCAAGGGCGACGATGCCACCCTGAATAACCCTATCCCCTGATCATATCGTGTACGCGTCGTAAAGGTCGCTTTCGCCACCGGCGTCGTACAGATCGTTCATCTCGTCCAGGGAGACCTGCGCGGACATGATGCGGGCCTGCAGCTCGCAGAACCCGCAGGCGATCAGGACGGCGAGCTGGCCATTACTGATAGTGGGTAGTATCCGGTAGGTCTGTTTGCCCTCCTTTATGTCGTCCTTTTCGAACACGCTCCGAGGGTCGAGCTGCTTTAGCGCGGGGTCCAGGGTGATCGTGTTCAAAAGGGTTCGGTTCTGGTACGCGATGATCGCCTCGCGCATATGCTCGTCTCGAAACTGAAAGTCCACGTCCGGCAAGCCCAGGTTCGACACCACCGAAATATCCTCGCGTCCCTTAATGCGGGCGGTCTGGAATGTCTTCATTCGTCCGGCGATTACCAGAATGTTCGTCTCTTCATCCAGGCCCCCGACGATCGTGGTGGGCTGCCCCTCATATCCGCTTACTGACACAAAAAAATCCATCGCTTGCCTCTCAGTGGTTGCATTGCTTAGCAGAACGTAACTACTATGTTAGCAAGTAGTTGTTATGGGGCGCAGTATGAACCCCACCAATCAACCCCGCCAGCGCCTGTTTCCAGGCGGCACGGGGCAAATACCGCGCCGTCCGGCGCATGCAACCCGGTTGCAACCTACCGTGAAGGGCAAGCAATGATTAGCAAAGTGTATGAACTGGGCCTAGCCGAGGGTTACGTGAGTTCGTGGGGTCTCACCAAGGCGGTCAACGAGCTGATCCAGAATGCGATCGACAGCGAGGCGCCTTTCGAATATCAGTTCGCAGAGGAGTCGCTGGTGATCAGCAGCCCGGGCGTGACTCTTTCACCGCGCCACCTGCTGCTGGGCGCCAGCACCAAGCGCGACTGTCGCCAAAGCATTGGCCAGTTCGGCGAGGGCTTCAAACTGGCCATGCTGGTGCTTGTTCGAATGGGTTACGGCGTCACCTGCCACAACGGCGAAGTGATCTGGCGCCCTGGCTTCACGCACAGCGAGACGTTCGGGGAGAACACGCTGCAAGTCCAGGAGACTGCCAACCCAGGTGCAGAGCGGCGGCTGTCGTTCGAGATCGACGGCCTGTCTATGGCGGACGTGGAAGCGATCAAGGACAGCTGCCTGCAAATGCAGCCGCCGATTCGGGATGCTATCGAGACCAGTCGCGGCCAGATCCTGCCCAGCCGCCCAGGGAAGCTCTATGTCAACGGCCTGTTCGTCTGCGATACCGGTTTGAAGTACGGCTACAACATGAAACCCGCTTACATCCAGCTGGAGCGCGATCGCAACACAGTCGAGAACTGGCGGATTCAGTTCGTTACCAAGGATATGTGGATTGAAACCAAACGCTGGAGCTTGATCGCCAACGAGGCCCAGGCTGAGGTGCCGGATTTTGCCTACGCCCAGCATGGGGCGAACGATCAGCTGCGTGAGGCCTGTCACGCTCTGTTCACCAGCGAAAGCGCTGGGGCGTTACTCGCACGCAACGAGCGCCAGGCAACGGAAATGCGGGCTCAAGGCGCCATCCGAGTGGCCGTCACCGGTTCCGACGCGTTCTATGAACTGGTAACGTCTTCCAAGGCCTACCAAGTGACAAAGGCGCGCCTGGCGGCTGATCTGACGCCCAAGGAGCAATTGGACAGATGGTATGACGATCACAAGCGATATCTGGCCCGCCTGCCGAAAACTGCGTTCAAAAAGCTACGCGACCGCGCCGCCAGCTGGAAGACCGGCACGACCGCTAGCGACATCGGATTCTGATGCTATAACTTCAGCCGCTCGCGCTCCTGGGTGAGCGCGCACTGCATGCGGTGCAGTGCAATTAGGTTGCCGCCGACCTCCTCGCGCCATGCCTGATGGATTGTGAGATAGAGCTTATCGAGGTCAGCCACTAATCGCCGGTAATGCTCTACCTCAAGCGCTAAATTCCGGATGTCTTGTGTAGGATATTCGCGCCAGATCCGCCGCAGCTCGGACAGGGACGTGGGATTAAATCGCGGTAATGTGCGTGTCATGGCGGTTTGTCATGTGTATGGATAACCAGTATTCTGCGCCAAAGCAACTCGGAAAGGGAACGTGCAGACGGTGATCGCCGCTCATTAGCGACGATCGGCAGCGAACAATAAGGAGCTATGAATCGTGAACGATGAACCGATGTATATCAACTGGCTGAAAGTCGTGCCCATAAGCGAGCGGAGTACATTTGGCTTGTGCGTTATATGCGGCGAGGAGGCCGAGCGGGACGGCGCACTGGTTTGCGCGGTGTGCCGAACAGTTGAGGCAGAAATGCTGGAAAGAGCCGAAGTGCCCAACGAGGGCGACAAAGCAGCGCATTAGGGCCGAAAGCCGCCAGGTGGACGGGACTGCTGGGCTGCTGACAAAATGGCGGGGACTTGCTCTCTCAACAACACATATGCAGGACTGCCAGCAATGACTGAGCCCTTTAAAGTCAACGTAACGATGGATTTCGAGGCCGCCGCCGAGGATGACATCGCGCAAATGTACAAGGACGTCACGGACATGATTCACGATGGCGCATCGAGCGGGAACGGCACCCTGCCGGACGGCCGCGGCTCCTACACATTCAGGACTACCCAGAACAGGATCGGAACCCGTAAAAGCATCGCCCAGCAAGCGATGGAAATGTATGGGTGGTGGACAGGGCTCAGTGATCAGGAGCAGCAGCACTGGGTGGCTGTCGCCGAGTCCGAGGACATCCAGGTCGTGTATGCGGCCTACCAAGCCAACCATCCAGGAAAGTAGAGCATGGATAAAAAGGCGTCCGGCCCTGGGTTCATGCGCGCTGCGCCCACTGACCACTATGAGTTTCGAGGATTAGGGCACCAGCTGGCATATGAGAACAGCGTGCCCGAGCTGCGCGATCTTGATCAGGCGCAGCGGGCCAAGCTGGCCAGAAAAGCGCGTCCTGGAGAAACCTGGGAACAATTGATTGAACGGCTGCAGAGGGATGGCGTTCTCACCGTTACGCATACGGCGATAGATGCCAGCGACAACCAGTAGAGAGGAACGCCCCCATGAGCGAACAAGACGACATAAAGGTCCGGGAACTGGGTTTGTGGCACGCCTTGTTGGAGGACGATAGCGCCGCGCGCCATACGCCCGAATCCCAGCATGGCGCGCTGCGCAAGCACGCCGAGGTGCTATACCGCTTCGGCGTGATCGATCGGAGCGAGCTTGTCGAATTGAATCACCTGGCCGACGCCCGTTATGCCGATGCAGCCGAGTCGATTCTGGGCCGCCTGGAATCGGGTGAGTAGTGCCTGCATGGACGACTTCAATCCCTTCGGCGAGCTGGCTGACACCGAACCGGTATCGCTGGATGACCTCTTGGAGATCCGCGCCGCCGCCACTTATCTGGTGCGGGTTGAGGGCGACAGCATGCAGGGGGCCGGTATCTTTTCCGGCGATCTGCTGGTGGTCAGCAAGGCGATCGAGCCCGTGCGGGGCAGGATAATTATCGCAGTCATCAACGGCGAGCCCATGTGCAAGCGCCTGGATTTTGCCGGGGATATGCCCGTGCTGCGCTCCGAAAACCCTGCCTACCCGCCCAGGTACGTTATGGAGGGCGAGGATTTCAGCGTTTGGGGAGTGGTGACGCGCAGCATTCGCGACCACGATCGCCGGACCTCCTGAGCAGCAGCAGACTCACTCGGAAACGTAGGAGTGCTTATACTTCCAAGCGTGATCGCACGTTACGCAAAGCCAGTCCTCAATCACTTGGATGTCGCTCACTGTCACGGTGCGCTGCTCGTCCTGATTTGTTACCTGATTACGGATGACGCGCTGCACCGAGCGGGTGCCCATAAAACTCTCGTTGTAGTCGGTTCTAGTGAGAGTGGGGGCCTCGCATTTAGGGCATTTTCCAGGCTGTCGAAAGTATGCACACACCCCGAGTAGGATCGCTGCGACAAAGACGATCCCGCAAATAAACGCCCACCCTGGACTCCTTTGCGCAAGCGCGCAGACGGCTAGAATCGCAGGAATGACACTGAAGCCGTAGCAGGTATAAGCAATCTGTTTGTTTTCTTTCATCCAGCTTGCGTTGCTATCCATGACGGCTTTGATTCTGACCGCACGAGCACTCAGTACCGGCCCCACCGGCTGGTCAGGCTTTACCAGCTGTACCGGCGTCTTTTTCGTATCGGTCCAGCCCTCGCGAGCGGCAATGGCTTCGGTGATGCTAGCGTAAACCGTCGCAGAACCATCTTTTTTAGCTAAGACTGTACCTTCCCAGGTTTGTTTACCCCTGGCGAAAATCTGGACGTCTGCCGGAATTTCTTCGAGAACAACCAGCGATTCGCCATTGCGAATTTTACGCTTCGTGTCGTTCACATGGACTTCAACGATGTCATCGTCGAACCCGAGCACCCTGTCAGTACGTATGATCTTGATTTCGTGCATTGCTGGCAGTCCGAGGCTAGATAAATGGCCATCGGCCAGACTATTACAAACTTTAGCCGCGGCGGCTGATGTTGATCATCTCTACGTTTGTGGGCTTCGGCTTGGGTTGCGCGTCCGGGCACGGGGTTCTTGGGGCAATTGCGGGTTTTGCCCTCGGGTGTTTCACCGCTGGATTCTGGTTCTTGTTAACAGCGATTTACGAGAAGTTTTCAGCACTCGTGGAAGTGGCGGTAACGAACCGTGCGGACCCGGAGCGAGCAGGCAGGAATAGTTTCAAGCCTGACCAAACTCCGGAAGTGCCTGATGGGGTTTTGAAGTGGACAGGGCAACCGTTGAAATAGAAGCACTGTCCCGAAGGGCTTAATAAACGACAGTGGCCTTCTCACCGCCAAAAGGCAGGAAGCACCCGCCCGCACTCTTCATCAGGAACCTCACTTTCAGTTCACTGCCTTTAGCAAGATTGTACCCAGCGGCCTTGTCTGCAAAATCCACCCGTAGGTCTTGCGTCCCTACATGGTCCACGTTCAATGAAGCTTCATCGGATTCCAGCAGCGTTACTTCGCCGCTCCATGTCATCCAGCGATCTTTGTACTTGGCCTTGAATATGTCGTCTTTCTTCTGATCGCTGTAGGTGCTCTTGCACCCGACATCTGCGTTCACCTGCGCGTATGTCGCAGTGCTCTCGGGTTGCTGATTCGCAGGGCGGGAAGCTGGGGAGGATGCAATGGTTGATGCTGCTGCTTGATGGGTCGGTGTGGAGCTGGCAGGAACCAATGCGTCCGGTATCGGTACGAAAAAGAATGAGATTACAAGCCACGCAAAGCCAATGACCCTAGATCCAGTCGAGTATCCCTTGCGAAGCAGGAACCACACGCAGATTGGGGCCAACACGACGATTCCAAGGAATAGCGGAAGGCTGACCATGCGATTTGTTGGCTGGTATGGACTTGGGTTCGCTGGTCTGCTGTTCGACTTCACGGGCGCGCCACAGCCGGGACACGATTGGGCGGTATCACTGATTTGCTTGGAGCATTCGTCACAGGCGATGAGCGCCATCTTTGCTTACCTGTCAAAAAGCGGCATTTTGCCATTGCCGGTTGCTTGTAGCAATTGCCTGATGAACATGGCAAGGGTATCGTCTCGCTCGATGAATTTCAGGAATAGAAAGGAACCCCAAAAATGATGATAACCCGTGAATACCACCCCGTGGCTCAACCGCCCGGCGCGCTGCCGGTCACCGTCTCGGTGGCCATCAACTTTGTGCAGTTCGACGTGCGCAACCCGGCCATCAGCCTGCGTGCGCCGTTTGCCCAGGTGCGCATCGAGTCCGCTACCTTTGCTGGCAACCCGGTATGCAAGGTGACCGGCGAGGCGAGCAAAGACCAGTGGTGGCAGGTGACGCTGAGCGCCGAGGACGGTGCCGAGCTGGCCGGGCTGATCGCCGAAGCGCGCACCGCTGCGCACAGCCTGTAGAATGGCACCCCGGCCGGGCCATGCTGGAACGGCCAACCTGCAACCCAAGGAGCGGTATCGATGGGCATTGAAGACATCAACGAACTGAAACAGGTTAACGGGCAAACCCAGGCGCAAGGATTGCTGGATGAAGGCTGGCGCATACTGGCGGTCTGCGTGATGCAGGACGGCAACAGTCAATACGCCGAATACCACTTGGGCCGAGCCAAGCCCAGGAAAGAAGCGGTAGCGGGAGGCGGCTTTTTCGACGGGGACTGGACCGGATCGAAGCAGGCCTGACGCGTTATGGGTAACCGCGATTATGTCCAATCCTCACCGTCACGCCTTAATAGATCAATCGTAAGGATCTGAAAAGCCAGTGAATGTCGCTTGGCCATAAGCTCAGCGCAATTTCGCCTTATCCGTTAAACTCAACTCCTTTGAACGAAGTGAGCGCAGGGAAGTGATCGGATTCATCGAAAGAAAACAATGTAGGGCATACGTTTGCTCGTTATTTCTTGTGTTCGGGTTGCTTCAGTCAGCCAGCTATGCGCATGCCGATCAGGATCTAACAGAAATTCGGAGAATGGCTAAACAGGGCGAAGCCACAAATCAGCTTAACCTCGGACTCAGCTATGACACCGGTAATGGCGTTGCGCAAGATTCCAAGCAAGCGGTGTTCTGGTACCGCAAGGCCGCCGAGCAAGGCGAAGCTGAAGCCCAACTCCTCCTAGGATTAAGTTACGCCGACGGCAAGGGCACTGTTGAAGATTCCAAGCAAGCGGTCTTCTGGATCCGCAAGGCCGCCGAACAAGGCCTTGCTGTTGCCCAGCTCAGTCTCGGCAGCATGTATGTGGAAGGCGAAGGTGTTGCTCAGGACGCGAAGCAAGCGGTGTTCTGGTTCCGCAAGGCCGGCGAGCAAGGCGAAGCTAAAGCTCAGTTCAACCTCGGGATCAGCTATGACACCGGTGATGGCGTTCCGCAAGATTCCACGCAAGCGGCGTTCTGGTACCGCAAGGCCGCCGAGCAAGGCCATGCTACTGCTCAGAACAACCTCGGGCTCTGCTATAACCGCGGTAATGGCGTTCCGCAAGATTCCAAACAAGCGGTCTTCTGGTTCCGCAAGGCCGCCGAGCAAGGCTCTGCTGATGGCCAACTTGATCTTGGAGTCGCTTACGGCCTAGGCAAAGGTATCCCCCAAGACAACAAGCAATCTTATATTTGGTTATCGGTCGCTGCTGCCAATGGAGATCCCAAAGCGAGAGAATATCGAGACATGATGGCCAAAAAGCTATCCCAGTCCGAGCTAACGGAAGCACAAAAATTGGCTGGACAGTATTTTGAAAAATACCAATCGCGTAGTTGATTTAGTAGGCGTGGTTTTCGGTAAGGGCAGCTGCTCAACTTCCATGTCGATACGACGGAGCATTGCGGGGCTGCCGCTGCAGTTCTGGCCATTCCACAACACCGAGTAACGCAGAGCCGAGGGGTGCCGGTGGGTGTCGAACAGGCGCGCGCCGGCGAAACTGGCGGTTTCTTGGCAGCTAGTTTGGCTTGCTCAAGCGAAGCACCCGGCGCAGGTGCCGGCGGGCTTCGTCCAAGGCGTGGCTGTACCTGAATGTGTTTCTTTTGGAAACCGGGCTCCAGGACGACCGAAGGGTCGCTGTTTCAACCGATCGGACGGGCACTAGGCAACTCAGTACGCGCTGCCACAGGCCAACGCGGATGCGATGGCGCGCCGGCGGGCTCTGGCGGCTGGGATCAAAATGCTGATTGGCTTATCCAAGCTTATAGCATTAAGAATATGTGCGGCATTCAATATCCAATAGAACATAACTCTAAGAAATATCATACCTCGTGGCATCTAAGGAAATTCTTTACGGTGTCTTGCCATTGACTTACAAGTTGTCCATTAGAATAATTTCGGTATTGACGAGCCTCCAAACTGAATATTCCCGTATTCATTACCCCCAAGTCGTTGAAACCACATGCTGCGGATGGCTCATAAATTTCAGTGGTGTACAGTATTTCATACGACGTACCATCAGATGGGCCAATTGTTGGCCCTTCGTTTTCCCCGAGCCAAGTGAAATTTGAAAACTTACCTATATGGTCATGTATCTCTCCACTTTCAGAACGAGCAAAGTCAACCGGAGCTTTGAAACGATCGAGCAAATAAGAACCAAGCTTGTCGGCGGGAAAAGGTGGAAACCTTTCTTCAGCAATCGAAATCGAGTTTGGGACGGCGCATCCTTGTACTCCACCAAGGTCAGATGTCCGCAAATTAGCTTGTGATACATCCGAAAGCCGCAATATACCCGAAAATGGGAGCGTACGTTCCGATAAACTCAAAAGATCGCTAGCTTGAGTAACTCCACTTAGATTATTTTCTAGATTACCATCGATCACTATCTTTCCCGAAAATGGTATCTCCGCAGTTGATTGATATGCAAAAAGTTCGATGAGCACAGATCGTCTTGGCCCTATCGTTATATTTTCGTTTGAGGTTCGACTTACTTGCTGAGAACCACCCTCTGACATAGCGGTTGTCGTGCTGATTGCCTGTGAAAATGTAAGGGTCATGCCGGCACTGCCAACTCCTTGAACCCCGACTGACGCATTCACGCTGGCACCAATAGTAGTGGTAACACCGTTTGTTTTTGTAACACCCCAAGTTTGGGTGCCGGTCACGCTGAGTCCGATGCTTGAAGTAACACTCGCATCTGCGCAGTTCTGAACTGTTTTTCTTGTTAAAAGACCTGTTTGTGGAAGGCTTGTGATATTAGCCTGATCAAATTTCAAATCGAGAACTTCTATAACTTTTGAATTCACAACCTTAGAAAAACCTGAGGAATCGTGTCGGGTTGTAACCTTTGTCACAACAGGAATTTTGCCAAGCAATGGTACATCCTGATACACGATAACATCTGTAGTTATAGTTCCGGTGTAAATTACAAGTGATTTTGTGGCTAAAAGGCTATTCATATGGTCTGAAGCAGAAATTTCCGACATATATCCTCCCAACTACAGTAATTGTGAATTTTGTATCTTCTAGAATATCAATAATAATGCACCTACAAACTTCTCTTACACCATTATAGTGCAAAAAAATAGCTAAATCTTCGTATAAGCAGCGGCCTTAGTAAATATTGATATATAAAAACCCTCTGAAATATCAAAAGTTAGGTATGCCAAAACCAGAGGTAGTAGCATATAACTCAGCTCGTGGCAGATAGCCTGCAAGCTGAAATCAGCGATCGGCCCGCTGCGCTGCAGGCTTACTGGAACAGTGCTGCTCCAGCGGCGCTGGGTTCGGCGCGAATAAATACGGCGAAGGCTTCGATCACGACGGCAAGTAACGGCGATTATGTTTAAACGCCGCGTCGGAAATCGCGCCTAAATCAGGCTCTTGCGTCCCAGTAATGTGGGCGCATGAGCGACTTTATCCGACAGCAATTTGCCTCCCTATCCACTGCATACGCCACGGGTGGGCCTACACCTGCCCAGGCCGCAGCTGGCAACTATAAAAAAGGCCGGGCCACCATTCAGGGCCTGCGCATCGCGATCGAGAACCCCCGAGGTTCGTACCGCACCGGCGTGAGCCAGGACGGCAAGGCGTGGAGTAGCTTTCAGCCAAACGACTATGGCTATTTCGAGGGCGTCATGGGAGCGGACGGCGACGAGCTGGACGTCTACCTGGGGCCTCATCCTGAAAGCCAAGCCGTATTCGTGATCAACCAGGTGCGGCCGGATCGCAGTTTCGACGAGCACAAATGCCTGCTCGGTTTCCTCTCTGAAAACGACGCGCGCAGCGCCTACCTGGCGGCATTCATGCCCGGCTGGGATGGCCTGGGCAGCCTTGTATCGTGCTCGATGCCCCAATTCAAGCAATGGTTGAAGGCCGACAAGAATGGCCCTCTCGACGCCAGCCAGCTACTTACCGACGGAAAGAACACAATGGAAAACCTCGCCTGGAACGACGAAGCCCTGCCGATCGGCACCGGCCTGGCCAACGTGCTGTATTCGCTACGCTGCGGCGACGGCGATGGTCTGCTGCTCGATGCGGTGAACCAGCAGGATGTCCTGGATGACTCCGAAGGCCTGGAATTGCTCGACGCGTTGGTGGTGGAGTACGCCAAGGCGCCGCGCAAGATGGAGCAACTGCAGAAGGTCATGAACGGCGTGGGCGACCTGCAGGTTATCGCCATGCAAGTAACGCCGCCGTTCAAGCAGCGGGGCACCACCAACGTGACCGCCATTTTTGAGCTGGGCGACGGTCAGACCGTCAGCGTTTGGTTCCACAATCCCGACAGCACCCCGAATAAGATCCTGCCCCATGATGAGCTGGTTTCGTGGCGCTGGATGCTCAACAAAAAGGACATCACCCTGCTGGTGGCGCCTGAGCGTGGACAGGATCTGCTGCCCCGTGAAGTCGCACGCCGCATCATGCGTCTGGCCGAAAAGAACAGCGCGAAGTTTCAGAAGGCCAACGCCGACCGCGCCGACAAGGTCGCAAGCCTGGAAGCGCTCAAGGCCGACGTAGCCACCAAGGAGAAAACCCTGGCCGAACTGGATGGCGAGGTGACGCAGCTGCAGACGCAGCTGGCCAACCGCAAGACAGCTCCGACCGTGACGCCAACGCCCGAGCCGAAACCTCAGCCCGAGGCAGATCCGGCACCGCGGACCTATGACGACTGGTTTGCTCGCATCGCGCAGCTCGTCGCCACCCACCTCCACGTGGAGCAGCCCGACGCCATCAAAATCCTGGGCTCGTACAGCTTCCTTATGCGCAACGCGTGGAGCACTGGCGCTACGGCCGAACAGACGGCCGATCGGATCATCAAGCCGGACGAATCGGGCGAGATGATCGGCGATAAGTCCAAGGCACGGTTTTTTGAGATTGGCCAGCAAGCCAACGAGGAGCACAAGCCGCGCTATCCGTGGGGCAGTTCCGAGGTATTCGGCCGCCTGGCCACCGGCTTGACCGAAGAGCAGAAGAAAGCAGCCGAGGAGGCCTATGCCGCTGGCTGGGACGATGCGGAATCGACCCGATTCAATCCAGGCACGGCGGAAGGCTACAAAACCGTTGTTGATAGTGACGAGCTGCAGCTGGCCTACCAGGACACCCTCGACAGCCTATTTCAGGGCCGTATTGTCGCCGTGCGCAACGCGCTGCGCGAACACGGCTGGGAATCCGACGGCATGGGCAAACCCATGTACAAGATGGTCGGCGAGACGAGCTATCAGGCGGGCATGTTTGCGAGCCGCGTCGGTGCTGGCCAAAACATCGTCGGCGTGTCCTACGCGCCATTCCAGGACGTCAACGGCGAAGATCGCGGCCCGCTGGGCAAGATCAAGGACATGCTGGACATGACGCCCGAAGGGCTGGCCAACGCCATTAACGCCATGATCCCGGCCGCGGTACGAACGGTTGAGCCTGACACCGAAATCAGCCCGGCCCGTGCTCGTGCCAATGCAATCGCCGACGCGCTGGTGGCCCTGGGCTGGAAAAAGGTCGATGCCGGTTACCAGGCCGAATACGGCACCGCCCTGAAGAGCCCCCGCGGTGCTGACGTGTTCGTGGGCGAGGACTCGAATTACCCGGGCGTGGTCGAATTCCAGGGCGACGTCACCGGCTACGACGATAAGAGCAAAACCCCCGAGCAGGTCGCCCAGGCAATGGACCTGGATGACTACGGCTTCGAAGATGCGGAAGACGACATGATCACTCGCGAAGGGCACCAATTCGAAGGCAAGACACTGGCATTCGCCTATGCCGCCAAGGCAGTAGCAGACGGCGCCGAAAGCGTCGGTGCGGTCGTCTCCTGGGGCGATTTCAGCGCCTCGGTAAGCGGTTCGCTGTTCGACTCGACCACCTACGGCATCACCGGCCAGATCGCGAAAGATGGTCGTATTGTTGGCCGCGCCATGATCGACGAGCAGGGCATGGTCAAGTTGCTGCGTGGTTCGGGCGGTACGGATGCTGTCGGCGAGGCCAGTAGCCGCGTGGCAATCATGGCCATGGTCGCCCAGGCAGTCGCGGATCTGCCCGCTGAGCCCGAGCAGACGCCTGAACCCGCCGCAGAGCCTGCCGGTGACCCCTTGATCAAGCAATTCAGCGAAGTCGTCAGCGACAGCACCGTGATCGGCGAGCGTAACGCATGGATGGCGGCCAACATCCCGGCCGATCAGCTCGACACGGACGGCAACGAGGGCGTGGGCAGCCTGGAAGGGCTGCGCAACCTGTACCGCCTCAACGACGGCCAGCTGGCGTATTGGGATAACGCCACTCGTGCGATCCGTGGCGTCCAAGAAGGCGATTCGCGTGTCAATTTGTACCTCGTCAAGCCAGACGAGCCCGTAAAGGCGACGTACAGCGAGTGGGAATCAGCCGTGATCCAGATCGTGGCCGACACCATGGACATCGGTTATGGCGACGCTGCAGGCGTAGTCGAGGGCCAGGCGTTCTATATGCAGCAGTCCTGGGGCCAAGCCCTAGAAGCGCAAGCCGCCGCCGACAAGGTGCTGGCCGCGGTGCGCCCACCCGAAACCGAGCCTGCCCAGGGCGCGGGCCTGGCCGAGGCAAAGGCCTACCTGCAGTCGGTGATCGATGGCCAGGCTGACCTGGGGGACGATGGCCTGGCCGATCGCCTGGAGACCATTTACAACGACTACGGGCAGGACGCGGAAGTAGCTGCCCTCCTGGAGCCTGCCGCGATGGCGTACAGCAACCACGCCGTGGCACTGGCCCGTAAGGCGCTGGGCTGATGCTGGTCGCCGCTCTCGACTCAGTTTCGACGCTGGAGCGTATCCAGCTCACCGGCCAGCTCGCCCAGGGCGTGAATGATCTATCGGCCGCCATGGCGCCGATGGATCGTATCCGGTCGAGCCGCCAGGTGCTCGCTCTGCTGGCGCGCCTGGGCATCGACCTGGCCGCGTCGCAGGAAACATTGTCATTCTCCCTTGACGATCCCGAAAAATCCGCCCAGGCGCTGCGCGACTACCTTGACGGGCCGATTAACCAGCTCCCGCAGAACGTGCGTATATTTGAGGCCGCGTCGGTCATCGACCTGGCAGCCACCCTGGGCGATCGCGATCTGGTGACTAAGGCGCAGGCCTTGCGTACCCCGGGCGAGCAATCGGTGCTCGATCTGTATATGTCGGTGACCGCCGACGTTTCGAGCCGCGCCGTGTCGGTACCGGTAGATCGCGCCGCCGTGCTGGGGCATGCCACCGCGGTCGAGAATCTGCTACGCCAGCGGGTTGAGGACGATGCCGAATACGCCGAGCACCAGGTGCGTATCAATGAGCTGACCAATGAAGTCACTGCAGCCCAGCGCGAGATCCAGGCGTGGTCCGACGCCAATCCCGGCCAGCATGTGGTGGCGCAAGCACGGTACGACAAGGTCTATGCAGACTACGTCGCCGCTCACGAGGAGGTCTATGCCAAGGCTATGGCCGCCTGGCGCCGGTTCAAAGCAGTGCGCAACGAGGCGATCGAGCAGGCCGACCAGGCGTTCGACACCCAGGGCCAGATCGTGATCGATGCTTTGATGGCCAGCTCGACGGTAAGCGTTGAGGAGGCATCGAGCTGGGCATCGCGCCAGGTGATCGACGATAAAGCGCAGCAGCGTCTGACTCGAATGGGCTACAAGAAAGCCGACGTACTGCGCGACCTGGCCGAGTTCTACCGTCTAACCGGTGGCAAGTCGTCGGCGATCCGGATCGCGGCCGGTGGCGCCCGGGCCAACGCCACGGGTATCGAGACCCGCACCGGCGAGAAAGTCATCAACCTGGGCAATAACTTCAACAAGACGGTGCTGTTCCACGAGCTGGCGCACCACCTGGAGAACGACCCGATCGCCTGCGCTGCGGCCAATGGGTTCCTGATCAAGCGCCGCGAAAGCGCTGACGTCCACCCCCTAGCCGAGCTGAGCGGCAACAACTACGGCCCGGAAGAGGTCGCGTACAAAGACAGTTTCATGGATGCCTATATCGGCAAGGTCTACCGCGACGGCTGGACCGAGGTTTTTTCGATGGGGGTCCAGTACCTGGCCAACCCCCGCGATGCGGCCATGTTCGCGGCCAAAGATCCGGAAATGCTGGCGCTGATCAGCGGCTACCTGGCCAGCCCCGTGACGCCCGCCATGCGCGCGAAGCTGGACATGCACAAGGGTGCGACGGACGCGATTCAGGCCAAGCGCCAGGAAATGGAGGAGGCCTATGCCACGGCCGTGGCGGAATTGGCAGCCCGGGCACCTTTGCAGGCAGATGACTGGTGGCAGGTGTTCCAGGAAGAGCACCCCGACATCGCCGGGCTGATCCGCACCTACGAATTCGCCAAGGGCAGCGAGCCGACCTATGTGGGCGGTTACGAGGGTTACCGCGTGCTTCAGGGCGTATGCCGCAACCAGCTGACCAAGCGCAACGCCAAGGGGCTCGTTATCGCGTCGCGGCTCAACCTGCCGTTGCCCGAGTGCGCATCGGTGCACGCAGGCCTCGACCTGGCCCGGGCGCTGATCACCTACGCAGACACCAACGGCATCGGCGTGTCGTCGGCATGGTACACCTTCTTTTACCAGGGCAAGGGCTTCGACGCCCGTAAGTCCATCATCCGATCGGCTCAGTCGATTCAGGAGGGCAAGCAGTGATCGCTACGCGTTATTTGGTGGTGACTCCCGAGGGCGCATTCGAAGCGCTGTGGGACGATGATGAGCTGGTCCCGGTGGAGCTGGTGGGCAGTCCGGCCGCGGTAGAGCACTTCCAGCGCTTCCTGCAGGTGCGCATGGTCACGGGCCGCAATGGTCAGCGACTGAGCGCGGCGAGCATTGAGCCTGACGACCTGCTGGGGTTCTGCCAGTCGGTCGAGTTCGGCATTAGCGTGCTTCCAGACCCCCAGGAGATCGGCGCGCAGCTCCTGCAGCGACCAGCACCGCCGTTGTCGGGTGGCGCTGAGCTGGCCAGCACCCTCAAATTCCTGCAGCGCGTCATTGATCACGATCTGCCAGGCGACAGCGTCAGCGTGGCCAGGCAGTTGGCGCAGGTGCACCAGGATTACCAGGGCAACGTCCAGGTCGAGCTGCTGTTTGACCAGGCCGCCCAGGCATACAAGCAGCACCTGGCACGAGTCGCCTGGGAGTCGATTCGCTAAGGCGGATCGGAATGCCGCCCGCGGCTGGCGCTGCGGGCAAGGCACCATTGGGCATCAACCTATCGGTGTGCACGATGCCCAGTACCCTATCCCCCATTGAGCGGGGCAAGCTCAGTCGCGAGCTGATCCAAACCGTTGGCCTGCTCTCGCAGGATCTGTCTATTCCTGAGCGCTTGCGCACGACCAGCACGGTGCTGAGCCTGCTTTCGCGCCTGGGCGTCGCCGCCGACGTGAAGCCCGAAGAGCCAGAAGACGACGGCCTGAGCGACGATCCCAACGCCCCCAACTATCGCTATGCGGACACTGGCTATATCGCCGACAGCCGCAAAGAGAAAGCCGCCGATGCCATTCGCCTGGCCAAGGAGTCGGGGCAACTGGTGCAGAGCACCTCGATCGACTGGAAAGCCATCGAGCGCAACCCGCGCCAGGCCGCTGAGCTGATCATCAAATCGAACCTGTTCGGGCAGGTGGATTGGGAGGCCCTGGCCGCTGGCGGTATGACGCCTGCAGCTGGCTTTCTGATCGATCGCGTGTACGCCTCGATCGCGCCCGTGCCAGCCGACGACCCGCAGACGCGCCAGGATTATGCGCTGGCGCTCGGCACTGTGCGCAGCCGCATGGAAGGTCTGCAGACGGTCACCGAAGTGCGTGCCGCGCTCAAGGAGATCCTGGACGAAATGACCGGTTCCAATCTGAGCGAAGGCGAGACCGGACAATATCTGGCGCTGCGCGAGCAACTGCAGGGGTACAAGCAGGAGAAAGAGACCCTCAACGGCGCAACCGACGACTTGTACCGCGCCATGCAGATGGCCGACGTCAATATCATGGATGTCGAGCGCAAGGTGCGAAACCGTGAGCGCCGCGGCTGGGCTGTGAGCGAGGAAGACACCGCCGCCCTCGTCGCTGCCAAGGAAAACCGGGCGAAGATCAGCGAGCAATGGGTCGAGGAGCGTACCCGTATCAACGCCCGAGTGGACGAGCTGGACGAGCATATGTCCGGCATCTACACGCAGATGACGGCGATCAAGAAGGCAGCCGAGGCCCGCAATCAGGACTCTCCGCTGGTGCGCGGCTGGTTCTCCCTGGGCGACAAGTTTAAGGGCGTAGTGAAATACCGCTATCAGTCGGGCTCGGCGGCATTCCGCGGTCACGTCACCAATGCCGAGAACGGCAAGATCAGCGATTGGGCGTGGTCGAACAAAGACCGCGCCACCAGCGTGCGCACGGCCACGAAAAAAGAGGTCACCTTTCAGCTGAAAGTGGCGGATAAGTACGATCGCGTCGGTGGCAAGGACGTCAGCGCCGAATCTACCGCAGCGCTAAAGAGCATGTTTGGACTGCGCGAAGTGCAGTCTGGCAACTGGGTTCTCAAAGACCCGAATAGCGCCCGGTTCCACGTCGAGCAGACTGCCGCGGCTTTCAGCGACCTATCCGATATGCTCGGGATCGATATGGTGCACTTGGGCTTGGGCGGTCGCCTGGGCATGGCGTTCGGTGCGCGTGGCACGGGCGGAAAGAACGCGGCGCGGGCGCATTACGAGCCGGTGCACCGTGTGGTGAACCTGACCAAAATGGGCGGTGGCGGTGCGCTTGGGCACGAGCTGTTCCATGCCTTCGACAACATCCTGCCTTCGATCCTAAATGGCACTGCAGGCTCAAAAGAAACATTCGGCACCAGCATGCCCGGCATGATCCCGGCCGGGCCGATTCAAGATGCGTTCATGAAGCTGCGCCGCGCACTGCTCGATGGCGACGTTCGTTCTACGGAAGTGTTCACGATCACCGATCGCGACCGCCAACGCGCAGCCAGCAACGTCAACGCCATGTATGCGGGTGGCCCAGGTCGCGCCATCCAGTCGGCGGGTAATGCAGTTGACGCCATCATGGCCGTGGACCGGATTTTCGCCGGGCGCACGGATAAGCGAAGCCTGAAAAACCGCAAGGACTGGCGCCAGATCGCCGCGGCCTTCTATACACCCGTGGGCGAGCAGTATCTGAACGTGCCGACGGGAAAAGCCACCTCGAAGTTTTTCAGCGACGCGATCGATCTGGACGGTGGCGGCGACGGCAAGTACTGGTCGCAGGACGTCGAGCTGGCGGCTCGGGCATTTCAGTCCTATATCGAGGACAAGATGGCCAGCCACGGCCGCCAGAACGATTACCTGTCGGCGCATGCCAATAACCAACACTACGACGGCGAGAAACCCTTTCCCGAGGGCGAGGAGCGCGAGCGTATTAATGCCGCATTCGAAGAGCTTTTCGGCGCGCTGCGCGATGGCCAAGTGTTCGAGAAGGCATCGGCGAACAAAGAGCTGCTCGATCAGATTTTCGGCCCCGTCGCCGAGATCGAGCCCCAGGTCGAGGTGCTCGATGGCGTTGCCGATCCTTGCGCCGCCCTAGAAAAGCTGGTGAAGCGTCTGCAGTCGCCACTCAACGACGCCGATCGGGAGGCCCTCACTCAGGACATCATTGGGCTGGTGCAGGAAAGCTCGTGGGTGGGCAGTGAAGATCCGGCCCTGGATATCGCAGTGAAAGCCTTGCTGGCCGAGGCCGAAACACCCGCCTGACCTTGCCAGTTACTCCTCATTTTGAAGCCGACTCCGTGTCGGCTTTTTTGTGCGCGCTGGGCTTGGGAAAGCCTGGATTTTCGAGGGTTTTCTGGAACTTAGGATGGGCATCGATACAAGCCCGCTGTGGGCTTTCCTCAGAAAGAGACTATCGATGTCGAAAGCAATTTACACCCCCGGTAGCGGGCTGAATAAGGTCGAAGACTTCTATCACGGCCACTACGAAGCAAACCGCGGCGTCACGGGCGTCCTCGACTCTGTAAAGAGCCAGGCGCATAACCGCGACATCCTGGATAGCGCCAACGCCAGCGGCAGCGACGAATCCGTCAAACTGCCAGCCCGCCTCGAAAAACTGTTCGGCTCCGTTCCGGAAGAGCTGCACGCCACCGTGCTCGACTCCGTTATGGCCGGTATGAAGGAATTCGAAGTTGCGCACGGCCACCTGCCGACCGCCGACGTGATGGATTCCGCTATTCACCAGGGCATCGCCGCCGCGATGAATCCTCGCGAGATCCTCGACGGCGTGGGCAACAGCGCGCACTCCGACGAAGGCGCTTCGCAGCCTAACCGCATCGTTGTGGCCGTCACCCAGGCCATCGCTGAAGCCTGTCCGTGGGCCGTTTACCTGCCTGCCGACATCGGTTCCAACGAATCGCTGCTCGGCATCGTCAGCCACCAGGCTGGCTCGACCTACGGCGGCTATTCCAGCGGCGACCTGCTGGACGGCACCAACTCCGGCGAATCGTACCTGTCGTCTGAGCGCCGCATGACGACGACGCTGGGCGCCGATCGCACCACGGCCACCGCTACGTTCACCACCGATGGCACCACTGCTGCCCCGCTGCTGCGCGGCCGCACCCAGGTGTTCATCAACGGTCTGTTCGCCGGTAAGGAAAGCATCGACGTCTCCTCGACCGTCACGAACAGCCCGATCACCGGCTCGATCACGATGAGCGGTGTGGAATACACCATCACCGGCACGATCACCCGTTCGACTGGCGCCCTGTCGCTGGCCTTCAGCTCGGCTCTGCCGGTCGGCACCGTCGTCGAGGCCGAAGGCTTCATCGACTTGGAAGCCAACACGTCGCTGACGCCGAACCTGATCACCGAAGTGCAGACGTACAAGCTGTATGCAAGCGCCTGGCGTGGTCTGGTCGCAACGACCTACGACACCAAGACGCAGTACAACAACGAAATCGGCATGGACTTGGGCGCCGAGTCGCTCATTGCTATGCGGAACCAGGCGGCGAACGAACGTCACTACCTGGCGTTGCGCAAGGCGATGTCGGTCGCGGTGAACAACCAGGAAACGTTCGACTTCGACTACTCGACGCAGATCGCGCAGAAAACGCGTGCCCAAATCTGGCAGGACTTCGCCACGATCCTGGGTATCTGCTCGCAGACGATGGCCAACGACACGATGGATCACGGCGGTACGCACCTGTACGTGCCGAAATCGATCGCTGCACAGCTGCCATCCCTACCGACCGAGCTGTTCGTGCCGTCCGGCCTGGCGCCTCGCCCGAGCATCTATCGCCTGGGCCGTCTGTTCAACCTGTACGAGGTTTACTACTCGCCTAAGGTCGTTTCGGAGACGTCCACCAGCGCCACCATCCTGATGGTCGGCAAGTCCTCGCAGGTTGCTCGTAACCCGATCGTATTCGGCGACGCCGTGCCGGTCACGGTGCTGCGCCTGGCGTTTAACAGCGACCTGAAGGAACAGAACGCGCTGTACGCCCGCAACTTCACGCAGGTGAACCCGCACACGCCGTCTGCCCTGGGCGCGGCGCTGATCACGGTCACCAATATGTTCGCCAGCGAGTAAGGGGTGACCTATGGCCGAAGCCACTGACGTGGCAGCGGACGTATCGGAGGTGGCCACGGCCACCACCGAGGCCACCACGGCGAGCACTGCGACCGAGGCAACTGCCTCGGAAGCTGTGACGACCGAAACGGCTACGTCCACCGCTGCAGAAACCACCGAAACCCCGACGACCGACACCACCGCAGCCGACACGGCCGCGACGGACACGGCTGCCGCCACCGAAATCACCATGACGGCCACGGCCGACACCGCTACGGAAGCTGCCGACACCACGGCAGCTGATGCAGCTGCGGCCGAGGCGATTACCACTGCCACGAAAAAACGCACCTCCAAGGCGACGGCAACCGCTGCAGCTGCAGCAGTGACCGAGACCCCGGAAACGGCAGCTGAAACGGTCGCGGATACCGCGTCGGAAACCACCGACGAGGACGCCAACGAGGCGGCCGTAACCTTTCCCGTAACGGTGAAAGTCACCAACGCCACCCCCGCAAAACAGCCCCTGCCGCAGACCGGCAAGGTGCTCGCACCTGGGGAGTCGGTGACGGTCGAGGCAATGACCGAAGCGAAATATAAAAGCCTGCTCCACCTGGCCAGCGAAAAGCAGGCCATGACAGGGCAGGTGATCACGGTCGAGGTAGTGCAATGACGACGATCACCATTGGCAAGGCCGACGCGGACAACCTGGCCGCCAAGGTCCAGGAGCTGATCGGTTCCGATGCCGTGTTTCCCCTTCGCGTGAAGTTCACGAACAAACGCAAGAAACGTCCGGTGCTGGTAAATGCCGTTCGTACCCACGCGCACCTGTATGGGGGCGAGTCGGCCGAGCTGCAGTTCCGTCGCCGTGACGACCTCTACAACGCCCTGCAAGACCTGACGCACTTCGCGAGCGTCGGCGGCGACGAGCTGCTGGCGACGGTCACGTATGGCGAAGAAACGGCCATCGCCTCGACCACCGCAGCCGCGGCCGAGGTGGCAACGGAAGCGACGGATTCGACCGACACGGCCGCAGGAGCTGCTGAATGACGACGACTTTTACGCGTAGCCTGGGTTCGCAGCCCGGCTACCAGATGAACCAGATCCAGGACAACTCGGGCGGGTTCGTTGAGAGCAACAACGACCAGGTATTCGCGCTGGCCGGTCGCTTCACGCGTGGACGCATCGACAAGGCGTTCCAAGTCACCAGCGACAACCTGGCGACCAAGCTGGGCGCAACGGCCTCGACCTCGATCAGCCGCTTGAATGAAGCCTATGTGCAGGCCTACGAAGCGTTTTCGTATGGTGCTGCCTCGGGCACTGTCGCGCGTATGGTGCCAGTGGCGTCGGCTGTGAACCTGCAGATGGTTGCCGTACTCGACAGCACCACCGGCGCGGTGACGTGGTCGGTACCGGACACGCTGCCAAGCGGTTACCTGCTAGCGATCACTCACCTGGAATGCTTCAACGACGGCGTCACGGCCGAAATTTGGGCGCCGGAAGTCACGGACGACGATGGCAACTCGGTTGCAACCCAGATCATTCGCGTGCGCCTGCTCGACGTATCCACCGGCGAGGAGCTGTACACGTTCACCGGTTCCCTGGATGAAACCGCCGTCGATGACTATGGCAACAGCTACTACCTGCCAGATGTCGTCACGGGCCTGACGGACGCTGTCGAGATCGAAGTCGGCAGCACCCTGACGATCCCGATCACATCAGATTGCTATGGCGAGGACGATGACGGTGCGGCGCAGTTGGTTGCCGCCGATCTGTCGTATTTCACCGAAGGCGGCACCACGTATCTATCGTCGGACTACACATCGGCGATCAACCAGCTGCGCTACTCCGCATATGACTGGGAATACCTGCTCTCGGGCGGTTCCGAAAACCTGACGCTAATCGCGAAGATGGCGACCATGTGCCTGGCCACCAACCGCCAGTTCCGCGTGGACGTTCCCGGCCGCTACACGCCGACCGAGGCCATCACCTGGGCCAGCTCGCTGAACCAGGACACGATTTACGGCATGTTGCAGTGGGCGCCGCTGATCGCGACCGACCCAGTCAACGGTGGCAAAGCGTACTTGGGCACGTCCGGTATCAAGGTCGGCTATGCCTGTGCGCGGAACGCGAACCAGGACGCCAACGGTCTGGCAGCCAAAAACTACCCGATCGCAGGCGTGAACTACCCGATTTCGCGTACTGGCGTCGTGCAGAAGTACACGCCGACCGATTCGGAACTTTCGAAGCTGGCCGACGCGAAGATCAACCCGGTGGTGCTCAAGAAGTATTCGGCCGGTTCCAGCTACGTGTTCACCGACTCGCTGACCATGAAAAAGACGACTGGGCTCACCAAGCTCGAAGCCGTCGTAGACATGGCCACCTGGATCGATGACCAGCTTGCCGCGTTCGGTAACGAAGTCATCCAGATGCCGATCGCCAAGGCGATCGAGAAGATGGTCGATTACGCCGACACGCTGCTCACCGCAGCGGAAACCGCGGGCTGGACCAACGCCACCCAAGAGCTGGGCGGCCGCTCGTACATCTTCACCTGCACCCGGAATACCAACCGCATCGACGCCTTCACGAATACCTATTCGGTTGCATACGACGGCACGACGCGAGCGGTTTTCTCCACGCAGAGCATCGTCCGCACGACGTAAGGAAAACCCTAAATGAGCGACTTTATTCGTAACCTTGTGGGTTCGGGGGCCGCCGCTTCGGCGGCGGCTCCGAAGGTCAAGCCGCCTTCCCAGGCATCGGCCGACCCTAAACTAAACGCCCCAGTAAAAGACGTGCTGGACGGCGTCAATGACGACGAGGGCGGCCCTGCGGCTGACTTCGCGGTCACTGACCTTGCCCTGCGCGCCGCCGCGATCGTCCAGCAATGGGCCGAAACCGACGACCTGGAAGTAGGCGAGACCAATCTCAACCGTCTGCTGGGCATGTTCTGCGGCGTGGCCGACGAGAACATGGACGGCGAAATCACCGATGACGAAGCCGAGACCGTGGCCATTCTGTGCGACCAGGCCTGGGACTACTTGTCCAGTCTGGGCGCCTCGGATGACGACCTGTCGGCAATGTTTGAGAGCGAAGACGGCGAGGCGGCCGATCGCGTCATGGAGCTGGTCGCGGGCGGCCTGCCGGACGGCGACGAAGCTGCAGCGCAGAGCATCGACGACTTCGCTTTCGGTGACGGCAGCGTGGAAGCGCTGGACGCGACCTATAAGCGCATCAAGGCTGTTCGTGGCGGCAAGATCACGCACATTAATAAGCGCATCTCAGGCAAGGTTCGCCTGTCCGCTGCGCAGAAAGTGTCGTTGAAAAAAGCCATGCTGCGGTCGCACTCGGCTGGCGCCACAAAGCGCCGTCTCAAGTCGATGAAAATCGCGCGTCGGATCGCCTAAGCCATGAGCCTGTTCGACTCAGTCTCGTCGTCCATCACTGGTGGCAGCGACATCGTTGCGGCCGAGATTCAGTCGAGCGGCTCAACCAGCATTATCAGCACCGCGCTGGGGTCTGTAGCAGACTCCGGGACGTTGGCCGGTACTGCTGTGGGTTTGCTGGGCGGCGTGCTGGCGGCCAGTTCGGCGGCATCCTCCTGGGGGAAGATGTCCACCTACCTGATCGCCCAGCTCTACGCCTGTGATGCCGATGGCAAGCAGCTTGATTCTGAGCCGAACTTTGTCATGGGGCCGATCACTGACGCCACGTTCGAAGCGTCGCTCAACTGGCAATCGCCGTTTGAAAACGCTGGCCCTGAATCGAAGGCACCCGCTCTTATGGCGTTGCTGCAGTCCGGCCAGGCCGCGACTGTGGTGAACGCCCTGCAGGCTGCCTTCCCTTCGCTGGCCAGCAACAGCACGAGCGCCAGCGCTGCCGAGACCGCGAAAAACGTGGCCAAGGATCTGGAAGGCCGGACGGGCATTACCAAGCTCAACAGCCGTCAAGTGTTCTCGGGCATGCCTCCGATCAAGATCCCGATCACGCTCCATTTCCGCGCAATGCTCGATCCGGAAACCGAGATCATGGTGCCGTATCGCCGCCTGTTAAGTTGGCTCCTACCGCAGAACCTGGCTAAAGACGGCATTTTGACCGAGGTGATTGCCTCCTCGGGATCGAGCGCCGCCAACATGGTTAAAGCCATGTTCCCCAGTACCGCCCCCCTGATGGTGGGCCTGAAGTATGGCATCAACAACTACTACCCCTTGGTGATCGAGTCGATTTCCCACCCTCTGGATGGGCCTATCGATTCATCTGGCAAGTGGATCTATCGCGCGGTGCAGTTGACCCTGTCCACGCTCACGGCCCTTGACCGCAACGACGTACCCAAAATGTTCATTTGAGGCCTGAGATGACTGTCTCTTCTGCAAAAGTTCTACAGACGACCTTCAACACCACGCGAGCGCTGGGTGATAAGGCCGTCAGCTCCGACGCCCAGTTCGTGATCAAAGGCTATGAAGATCAGAGCCTGCTGATCAAACAATTCCCCTGGCCTCTGATCACGCCTGCAGGCGAGATCGAGATCCCGGGGTTGCTGGGCACCATGATGCTGCAGCCGCAACAGGGCAAGACCTGGGCGCAGTCGCCGGTATCGATTTTCGAGACCGTCAACAACACCGCGGGCGACATGCTGGTGGAAATCCTGGCCAATGGCGGCACGTTCGACGCCACCGTGTACCAAGGCACCAAAGACAGCTACACCCGAGCAGCGCCTCTGTACGGCTGCTTCCTTGTGCTGGAAAACCCGGATCGTGACTGGGAAAACCGCTCGCAGATCCTCACCTTCAGCGGCGACCTGTTCTATCACTTCTTTGGCTACAAGACGGCGGCCTAATGCTCCTGTCAGCAGTGGTCACAGCGTATTTCGGTGCGCTGCCGCTCGGGATCGTCCTCGACGAGGAGCAGGTCACACGAAACCTCAAGAAGGCCGTTCGGTACTACTGCGGTTTCGCCACCCTGGCCAACTCCCCGTCGGCGGCCGACGTCGCCTTGGCAGCGCTCCCGGTTGACCCGCTCACGGCACCCCGGGGCGAGTATCGCCTGGGCGATACCGCGGCTGCTTACTGGCTTCGCGCCAATGCGGTCGCGGGCAAGGACGTGCACACGACGATCAGCGCTGACAACACGGTCACGGACGACCAGGACTTCGATTTAACCCCCAGCGAGCACTCGATCATCGAGCCGTTGTTTCGGCTGTATTGCGAATGGGAGAACGCCCAGGCTATCCAGGTATCGCGCGCGAACGGGCACGAGGCCTGGGGACGCGAGCCCAGCGAGATCCAGTCCGATATCACCCTGGCGGAAGAAAATGTCGAGGGCAAGGCGTGGTTTGAGGAGGTCTACACGATATGAGCCTGCTAGACAGCACCTTAGTCCAGGCCGCAAAGAGTTCGGTATCGTCGATTTCGGGCACCTCTATGGTGACCGCGATCGTCGGCGACGCCTTCAGCACGGTGTTCGCTTCGCAGGTAACGGCAGGTGACAAGGCCCTAATGGGCGGCGTGTCGCTGGCGAAGGCCAAGCAGCTTTGGCAGTCGCAATACGGCCTGAGCTTCGCAAAGTCCAACCTGTGGCACCTGAACATCACCAACGTCAAAACCGGGATCGCCCCTACGGTGAATCTGTTCGCCAAGGGGGTGCAGACCACGGCATTGAGCTTTGGCGCCGAGTCGGTCGAGGTCGGTGCGACATCGTTTGCCAAGCCCGGGAATATGGCGCCCAAGGAGTACCACGTAACCACGTTCGACGACCTGGGCGGATCGATCAAGGGCTGGGCGGCCAACCTCAAGCTGAAGATGGCACCCGGTGACGGCACCTACGGGCTGCCCCTGAGCTACCTGCTACGCCTGACGCTGACCCATGGCTTTATCGGTACCGACGCAGAAAACTCAGGGGGCGCACACATTGATAACGCGATCGTCCAGCTGATCAGTGCCGAGTACACCAATGCCCGTGATCAGGACGGCCTGCAGGAAATCGAGCTTTCATTCCGCCAGTTTGACCCATGCACCAACATCGTTTGACCTTGGGAAACCCCCGGATTTACCGGGCCGGGGCATCCCTAGCATGGCTGCACTGAAACAATAGGGCATGCCTGCATGATCGCTTTCTCTCGCCTTAACACGCACCGGCTAACGGTGCAGCTCCGCGAATTGACCATCGACGACGCTATCTATATGTGCAGCCTACCGGCGCACTTGGAGGAGCATTGTTGCACCGAGGCGCTGCGGCGCATCGTCGAGCCACTCGACGACCTCAAGGATGGCCAGGTTACCGATCCCCAGCTGTGGACGGTCCAGGAGCGCGCCATGGTGATCGCGCACTACCTGATGCACACGGCCGAGCCGGGCAACCCGAATTTCCGCGTCGGTACCGAGAACAGCTTCACCGACTACCTGCTCGAAGGCGTGGATCACCATACCGTGCTGGACCTGGGCGTTTACGAGGGGGATCACTGGTTTCTGCAGCCCCTGCTCGGCCGCGGCTCCGAATGTATCGAGCGCCTAATCGACGGTGGCCAGCTGCACCAAGGGCGCATGGGGTGGTTCCTGGGAGCTATGGCTTGCATGCTCGTGCGCGACAAGGATGAAGACACCACGACCTGGCCCGAGGCCAAGTACGAGGAGTACGTCCTGCGCCGGGCGCAACAGTTTGCGCGGATCGGTGATAGCGCCTTCGGCCCGCTGTTCATGATGTTCTGGCAGGGGGTCAAGCAGCAGGACCACCTGCTACGTCTGAGCTTCCATGACAACGGCATTGCGTTCGATCCGGCCCCGGAGGTGCCGGGGCAGTCTGCCGCGCGCTTTCTCAGTGGTTCCATCATCACTGATACCACGCTCCGAATTCTTGGCGTCGCACCAGAACCTGAAGACGGACCTGATCAAACACGACAACCAACAATGGAACGTGGCGGGCCAAGTGACCCCGAGTGACGCCCTGGCGCACTTCGGCTCGAAGGCCTACGAGGATTTCAAGAAGGGTCGCGAGAACGAATTCAAGCTGCAGCACGCGATCATCGAGCACCTGGCGGTGCTGATCAAGGTCACCGGCCGACGTCGGTTCTGACCATCGGAAACACCCGCGCCGAACCCTGTTTCGGCGCCCCCAAAATCACTCTCGAAAGCACCCCAAAACAACCCAGCCCCCTGCCCGCCAGTCGGCAGCCTTTCGCGCGAGATGTCACGTATATGCCTGTAAACGAAAAAGAATTTCGCGACCTCGATAAGGCTTTCGCGCTGCTGCAGCAAGACGTCGAAAAGCTCAAGCAGGACGCCACGCAGTACGCCACCAAGGCAGACCTGTGGCCGATCCGCATTGTGGTTTACGGCGCCGTCGGACTGATCCTCTCGGCCTTCTGCACCGCCCTTATTGGAGGGCATATCAAATGAGCCAACCGACTCGCAAACCCATTTACGTGCGCCGTGATATCGCGATCGCAATCCTCACTGTCGTCGCGCTGTGGGCTTCGGCTTGGCTCGTCTGGTATTGGAGCGTGCGCACTGAGCCCGTGTTCGAATTTCGCAGCATCGCCATGCAAGACCTGCAGGGTTCAAAGGCCGATTCGTTCCATGTCGGGGAGGTTGCTGTGGTGCGCCGCGAAGTGTGCCTCAAGCGCGAGATTGGGATTCGCTTCAGCCCGGCGCTGCGCAACGCGGAAGGCGTGCTGTTCCCGCTCAATGGCATGACGGTCGAAAAGGCCAAGGGCTGCAATACCCTTTATTACGGTTTCGTGGTTCCGGATCTGCCGCCAGGCAAATACACCTACGTAAACGCGGCCACCTACCAGGCGAACGTGATTGGCCGGGATGAGTTCATTACGTTTCCATCCATGACGCTGCAGATCCTGCCCAAATGAGCGGCGCGGTCACTCTCACGGCGGCGCAGTTGCAGTCGCTGTGCACCGTGCCCTACGCCCGAAAGGCATGCGTCCAGTTCGTTGATCCGATCAACGAGCACGCCGCCACGTATGGGCTGAATACGCGCTTGCGCCTGGCGGCCTTGCTGGCCCAGGCGCTGCACGAGACCACGCAATTCCAGTTCCTGCATGAGCTGGGCAGCCAGGCTTACCTGGCCAAGTACGACACCGGCTCGCTCGCCACCCAGCTGGGCAACACGCCCGAAGCTGACGGCGATGGCCAACTCTACAAGGGGCGTGGCCTGGGCATGATCACCGGCCTGGCCAACTACACCGCCATGGGCAAAGCCATGGGCCTGGATCTGATCAACCACCCCGAGCAGCTCGAAGAGCCCGGCCCGGCCGTTGAGTCGTTCTGCATCTATTGGGGGTCACGCAAGCTCTCGCCCTACGCCGACGCCGGGAACATCGACAAGATCAGCCGCTTGATCAACGGCGGCACCAATGGCCTGGCAGAGCGGCGCGCGTTCTACACCGCAGCGCTGGGGGTACTCGCATGATCACCAGCCTCCTCGCCTGGCTCGGCCGAGCCCTGTCCGATGGCGGCAGCGGCCTGCCTTCGGTCAAGCGCCTGAGCTTCTTTCTCACGGTCTCTGTGCTGGTCGGCGGGGTCACTGCCGCACTGGTCGGCGCACTGGTGACCATCTCTATCGGCGTCCAGCCGGATCGGCTGCTCGACATGGCCCGCGTCCTCTCCGACCTGATCCAGACCATGGTGCTCACCGCGGTTTCGGCAGTGACGGGCGGCTACCTGGGCGGCAAGGCGATCGAGCGCAAGCCGGGCACCAGCACCACAACAACCGAAAAACCAAAGGCGGATCAATGAAGTACCTAGTCTTTATGCTGCTGTCGCTGTGCTGTATCTCGGCCCAGGCGGATACCACCTATTCCGGCAGCGCGTCGGGATCTGTGGACGTTATGAGCGGTAGCAAGAACAACGCAAAGCAGAACCTGGACGTCAAGCTGGTGGCCACCGGCGACACCTGGACAAACACCGTGACACTCACCGGGCAGCACGCGTCTAGCGACGGTGATGTGAAGGCCAACAACTACCAGGCCGAATACAACTTGCGCCGCTTCTATGGCGATCACCTGTATATCGATAGCCGTGCGCTCTACAAGATCGACACTGTCGAGGATCTATACCAGAAACGCGTGATCGGGTCCGGGGGCGGCTGGCGCTTCTATAACGACGACACCGGGCTGTTCGCCCTGGGCGTGCTGGTGAACGCCAATGACTACACGTACACAACCAAGGAAGAGCAGTTTTACACGCCCAGCGGTACCGTGGACTACCAGCGCAAGCTGGCCGAAAAGCTGACATTTGCCACGTCGATGGAGATGGGCGTGCCGATCCAGGCTTACACGCGCTATGAGTTCGATGGCAGCACGTCGCTGACCTACGCGCTCACGCAGAGCATAAATGCGTCGATCAAGTACACGCATTACGCGCTGCGCAGCACCGCGGGCGACGTCACTCAGAACGACTTCACCGTCAACCTGGGGGCCAAGTTTTGATCAAGCTCGCTATCTCGATCATGGCAATCATCTGCATTGCCAGCTGCCCCCTGCAAACGCCCTCCCCGATCACCCGTGAACGGGAGTTTTGGGCATGAGTGATTGGCAGGTTTCGTTCACCGCACCGCTGCGCATCCAGTACGACGGCTCGGCCACCAAGGTCATGGGTTACGGCCTGTGGCGTGTGGTCGATGGCGGCTACAGGGCCTATCTGAAGGCTGACCAGTCGGCCTGGAAAGACATAAAAAACGGGTTCCTTACCGACGGTGCGAGCATCCCCAAAGTGTTCCGCAACGTTTATGAACCCTGGAGCTGGTACGGCCAGGCGGCCGCGACACACGACGCGTTGTGCGAGTCGCTGAGCTACGAGACGCACCTGGGCACGGTAACCATGACACGCGAGGAGTGCGACGAGTGCTTCCTGGCCGGCTTGCTGGCCACTTATTCCCAGGGCGACGGTTCGGAAACAGATTGCCATGTGCTGTTCGGCGCGGTGCGAGCATATGCCCTTGTTTCGCACGTAAGCAAACCCTCGGCCACGGCGCAAAAGCTCGCGCTCGATACGGCCTGGCCAACCTCTATATAAAGGAAGCGATCGTATGTCCCTGAACCTGGCCAAAGCCATCGAAGACGTTCAAGAATTCAACACCCTGCTGGAAGTGATCAGCACCGGCGTGACTCAGTTGCGTGCAGTCCTGGGCGTGACTGACGAAACGTCTCTGGCTGACGCAGCTGCAGCGCTGAAGACCAAAATCGGCGCAGTCGTCGCTAACGTTGGCACCCTGCTCGAAATCGTATCGGCGGTTGAGACCACCACCGACACGGTGGTGGCCAGCGCAACAGACGCTGTGACCCAAACCGCCGCTGTCGTATCCAATACGACTGGAACGGCAGTTTCGTCCGAGGCAGCGTCTGTCGTGAATTCTGAGGGTGATACCCCTGCTGACGCCGCTACTTTGAGCGTAGAGACGGATTCCGTAACGAACGCCACGGCCGTCGCAGATGACAGCGCCGCAGCGGTTGACGCAGTGGTGGAAGTCGCTGCCGGTGACGCAACGGACGCTGTAGCTGAAGCCGCCACGGTTGCAGTAACTGACGAAACTGCCAGCGCCTAATCAGCTGATTTGCATAGGAAAACCGGCCATGCGCCGATTTTTGTGCCCGGCCAGTCTGCGGGTACGCACATAGATGAGATCTATCGAATGATCTAAGCCATTGATTTGGCATCATAAAGATGAAGAAATGCAGGACAGACACTGGTTTTCGAACGGGGTCAGGCTATTATCACGCCGACCAAGAAAGCGTTACACCATATTTACACCGGGCACTGCTGCAGGCCGCGGCTTTACTGGATGTCTGGTGCCTACATTAGGCACCAGACACGACGGCCAATAAATATGCTTAAATTGACGAAACGTACCAATCCACAGCGAAGGATACGCTTGAAACCGCAAATCTAGGAATCGACCCATGACAACAATCGTGTATGCCCCAGCAAGGGCCACACGTCACCCAAGGACGGTTTAAACGCAATGGCATCCATAATAAAGCGCGGCGGTAAGTGGCGTGCACAAGTGGCAAAGCGGGGAGTACGTGTCAGTGAGACCTTTGCGACCAAAGCGGAGGCTGTATATTGGGCGCATATGCGCGAGGCTGAAATAGAAACAGGCGGGGAAGTATCAAGCGCGGACGGTAAAACCCTGCGAGATGCCATTGAGCGTTTCGAAATCGAAATAGCTGCGGGACGCAAGGGCGGCCATCGGGAACTGATACGTTTGAATCGATTTAAGCGTGAACTACCGTTCATTGATAAGTTACTCGCACATATTCAACCTGATGAAGTGGGCAAGTGGCGCGATGTTCGTTTAAAGCAAGTAAAAGGCGCGAGCGTGCGGCGAGATATGACGCTACTGCGGGCGGTGTTTGAAATCTCCCGCAAAGAATGGCGCTGGATCAAGCAGAACCCTATCGATGACGTGACCAAGCCCCCAGGCGGCCAACCGCGAACCAAGATATACAACGATGAAGAAATCGAACTCATCGCGCATCACCTGGGTTACTTTGGCGGAACTCCTGAAACTCTAAAACAGGAAGTAGCCGTCGCGATGTTGATCGCTGTGGAAACGGCGATGCGCGCTAACGAACTATTCTCGCTTACAAAAGATCGGGTGTATATTAGCGCTAACTACATCAAGCTTGAAACGTCTAAGAATACTGACGCCCGTGACGTACCTCTAACGAGTAAGGCGGCGGCATTATTACAGATAATGATGGACAGGCCCGGTGATAGTATATTCACCGTAAGCCAGGAAACAGCCGACACCTACTTTAGACGCGCCAAAGCGAAACTGCAGCTGTTCAATTTGACGTTCCATGATCTGCGCGCTACCGCTCTAACGCGCCTAGCACGCAAACTGGATATTTTGGACTTGGCAAAGATGGTAGGTCACCGGGACACGAAGTCCCTGATGATCTACTACCGTGAATCTGCTACAAATATTGCCTCGCGCCTGGGTTAGCCCGGCGCGTCATCCCGGCGCTGGCGCGCCCAGGTTGCGACCTCCTGGGCAGACCAGCGCGGGTGCCCATTGCCCCCGATCCGCAACGGTTTGGGGAAGTCCGGCAGGGTGACCAGCTTCGCCTGGACATAGGACTTTGAGAACCCAAGTATCAAGCCGATCCCATCGCAATCCACCCAGCGCTCGCAGAATGGCACGGTGTTGGTAACAGCGAGCAGAATCTTATCAAGTTTCGCTTCAGTGTTCTCGATAGTGGACATGCTATTTATTCCGCGCCTTCACGTATTCCAGGTACTGGGTCATGTCAGCAAACTTGCCGGACACTAGTGCAACAGACTCGGCCTCGCCCTGCGAAAGTTCGATCTGTGCCTGTGCGGCGCGCTCAGCCTGCCAGACATTGCAGGACGGGTAGAGCAGGGCGCCGACTACCAATGGAACAATAGACAGTGCCGCACAAAGTATAGAAACTTGCCGGTTAAGTTCCCCAACGCGCAGCGATTGGTGAAACGCGCAGCCGAGCAGGGCTGCAAATAGGACTACCGCAATTATGGCCGCAATCATTGTGGCGCGTCTTCTGGTGCTGGTGCCACGGGTAACGACGGCGCGTCGGCGGTTTTACGGTAAGCGTTACGAATGGTCAAAAACTCACGCACTCGCTCACGCCACTTTAGAGTCGCTTTGCCTTTCGAGGTGATGACGCCAAGCAACTCGGTTGCACGGTCCAACAGCAAGTTTGCCCGTCGCAGATCCACCAGGTGTTTCTCGTGGTCGTGGTGTTCTTTGCCCAGCATCGCCGAAATCGTCTGCACCAGGCGGTTTGCGAATTCTAGCTCAGGCAGTTGCGATTCGATTACTTCGCCGTGATGGCCTGCGGGGTTAGTCTGCTGCAGGAAAATTACATAGTTCTCGGCTTGGCGCTTATCTAGCATCGGAAGTTCGGAGCCGGTTGCTTCGAGCAATACGCTGTAACGGGGCATGGTAAATCCTTACTGGGTAAAAGGCGGGCACGGCGGTGCCCGCGATATAACTGATTGGCTTTAATTGCGGTTAGATACTGCTGGGCATTTCTTCGCCGCCGAGTTTCTCGGCCAGCTCGGGTATGAATTCGGCGAACGTAGCACCCATGATCAACAATGTGGCGTCCTTTTGGCCCGCATCATCATTCCCGCCGTCGTCGTCGGCTTTGTCGTGCAGGATCTGCTCGAACTTCAGGCGCTTGATCACCAGCTTGTCGTCGAGCATAAACGACAACTTGTCCTGCCAAGCCAACGCGAGCTGGGTAACCAGCTTGCCAGCTGAAAGGTGCAGCTGAATCTCGTCGCTAGTCAAATCTTGACGTTTGCAGCGCACAATGCCGCCGTCTTCAGTCGTATCACGCATCTCGCACTCGTCGAGCACGAAAAAGCCTTCGCCTGCCCGCTGCTGTTTGACCCACTCGGTGACCATGGCCGTCGGGGCGATCTTCACTGTCAAGGGCCGCACGGGCAGAGAGCCGATGCACTCGCGCAGGGTGCTCAGTAGATCCTCGGCCACCTTGGGCGAGGCGCTATCGACCACGATCAGGCCCTGTTCCGGCATGATCAACGCTCGTGTGGTGCTGTGGCGCACGAATGCATGGGGCAGCAGCTGCTGTATGACCTCGTCTTTGAGTTGGTCGCGCTCCTTTTTGTAGACCTTGCGGGCCTGGCGCTCCTCGATATCTTTGACCTTTTCGGTCACGGCGTCGCGCACGACGGCGCCGGGCAGGTTGCGCGCGCTTTTTTTGGCCACCAGGTACAGGAAGCCGCCCACGACATGCAGCAGCGGGGCGTCCTCACCCCCGCCCACCGGGGCGACGAAACCATAGGTCTCCAGCTCTTGGCGTCCGCAAGGCCGGGCTCGCTTGCTGGCCAGCGCCTGCTCGATCGCGGCGGCATCGATCTCCATCGCTTGGGTGATACGGTAGACCAGCAGATTACGGAAGAACATGGGCCACCTCTGCATCTTTCTGGACGTTAAAGCGGTCGGACAGGCCCTGGATATAGGCCGGTGAATAGCCGTATTTCTCGGCAAAGTGCAGGACAGTGCGGCCGTTCTGAAAGTTACCTTTGATCTTCTGCAGCAGTGGCCAGAACCGCATGAGGTCGCGCACTTCGCCGGTATGCTTGGGCGGTACCGCGGTTTGCCAGTCGATGGCCATGCCAAGGGATATGCTCAGGTTGTCGCGCGATTGAACGACGCGCAGCACGTCAGCCATTAGCAGGGTGTTCGGGTTGCGCGCCTGCGCCGGGATCGCCTTAACCCGCGGCTTTATGGGCGCCGGAAGGGGCGCCACGCCGTTGTGCTTGGGCTTAATGACCTCGACTTCACCTTTGAACCCAGCCACCGCGTTCGCCAGCTCGCCGCGGGCTTGCTCACGGATGATCGGGGAGCGGGTTTTGACGTTCTCGGCCATGTAATTCACTGCGGACACTGCTTTTCTCCTAAATCGTCAGCGACAGGCGCTGCGCCTGCAATTGGGCTTTGTATTCGACCTCGTCAACCATGCGGTTCAATTCGAGGTTGAACTGCACAAGCCCGGCATGCAGTTGATCAATGAATGTTTGGTCGCGCTCGATGCGCTCTACGTACAACCTGTATTCGTCATTCTGGCGCGGGTCATAGGAGAGGAAATCCCACCATTTCCGCCCCGTCACGAACATGCAGCCCTGCACCTGCCAGGTGTGTTCCTCGGGCATCCCCTCGATCCAGGTGCGTATGTGCACCGCCTCGTTGTAGGGACACTTCGACTCAATGCCGCCGTCGGCGCCGATCAGGCCGTCAGGCGAACAGCCGAGCCAGTCGTATTTGGGGTGAACCATGAACCCGGATTTGGTCACCATGTTCCCGCTGATCAGCTCGTAATAGTCGTGGCAACCTTGCTCCTCCTGTGTACCCCAGCTAAGAGCCTTTGCGCTCACGCTGTGCTTCGCCCGGCTGGCCAGGCGCTCAAAACACAGCTCGCGCATGTAGGTGGTGCGTGATTCCAAGGGCTTGCGCTTGCCGCTGGCGTCGGCCTTGCCGAACGCCAGGGCGTCGATGAATCGGCTGGCCGTGATGCGGCCAGCTCGATCCTGATGCCATTGATCCGTGCGCTGCAGATCGCTCACGCTGCAACCCCAGGTTCATCCGGCACTTCAACGAAGTCGGCATCGGAGGTGGTCGCCATCTCTTTCAGCCGGTCCTTTCTCTCGGTACCGATAGCGATGCGCTGTTTCGGTGTGAGTGCCTTCCACGCCGCCTCGAACCCAGCCAGGCCGCCGTCGCGGGCGCTCGCTTCGAGCTGCTCGTAAAGCTTCAACGTCTCTTCATCCTGGCGGCCGCTGACCGCCGACGGCGCCGAAACCGGCTCGCTCGGGGCGTTCGGGTTGATCTCGCGACTGCGCTCGAAACCGTCTTCCAGCTCGTCACGGGTATAGACGCCCAGGATCACGTCAGGGCAGTAAAGGCGTGACCAGCGCTTGATCGCCAGGTACGCCAGCTGCTGCTTGGGATCGTCAGCCCACAAGGTGGAGTTACGGGTGCGGGCCTGAGCCAGTAGCAGCTCCAGCACACGCGGTTGATCCTCCCCCACCAGGGTGGCGAACACCTTCACGCCGCAGCCTTCCTCGTCTTCGAGCTTCCAGCCCGGCACGCGGTACTGCCCTTTGTCACTGTTCTTGATGTGGAATTTGCCGATGACCTTTTCCCAGGGGCCGTACCACTCGAAATGGAGGCGTCCGGTCGTAGGTGCCAGCGAGGTGATCACCGCATTGACCAGCTGCGCCTCGTAGCCGAGGACGCCATTGACCAGGTGGGTTTTCTGCGCAACGGCGAAAGGGTTCATGCGCCACTGCATGGCCTGCATCACAACGGCCAGGCAGTCGGCCTCATTTTTCTGCAGGTGCTTGGGCACCGTGGCCACGCCTTTGGACATGACGCCCGCCATGTCGAGCATGGCTTTCATGCTGTTCGGATCGAGCACCAGGGCGGTGGTGCTGTTACGCGGGCCGTTGTAGTGGGCAATGTCCTGATCGGCGATTGCCGGTGCGTGTGCATGAGCAGTCATAGTTACCTCATTGCCAGCCCCGAGGGGCCAGCTGCATTACGGAAGGGAGGGGGTAAATCAGAACGCGGTGGTGCGCAGCCAGTGACGGGCAGTCGCTGGGGGCACATCGAAGGCCAGGCCGATCGTCTCGACCAGATCCTCGGCATTCGGGGCGTTTGGATCGGGCTGTTTCACAGGCTCAACTACGACAATCGCGATCGGTTCCGCTGCAGCTGGGGCAGTGGTTTCAACTCGCGCTGGCTCGTTGGCGGTGTGGGTATGCGCTGCAGGTGGTGCCGGGGCCGCGGCCGCACCATCGCGCAGGCGCTGAAGCTCGGCCATACCTTCAGCCAGGATGCGCTGCTGTTCGGCGAGCTGGTCGCGCTGGCGCTGCAGCTCCTCGGCATCGCGACGGGCTTGTTCCTGGCGGCGCTGTTCGGCCTCCTCAGCAGCCTTGCGCTGCTGAACCCGCAGTTGTTCCAGCTCGGCTTGCTGGTCTGCGAGGCGCTGGGCGTCGGCTTCGCGGCTCACGGTCATGCTGTGCAGCGCGGTCAGTGTGTCGATCGCGTTGTCACGCGCCACCATGGCCTCGCCTTCGCGATCGCCATACTCGTCGGGCAAGATAATGGTGCTTTTCAGAGTGTCCAGCTGTTCGGCGATCGCGGCCGCGGTAGCCGTCGAGTAGGTGGCACCGACCAGGCGGTACCCTTGAATGGTGCTGTCGATGCGCTCTGCACGTTCCCGAGCGATCGAGGCCAGGCGATCTTTCTCAGCCTTCTGGCGCTCTTCTTCAGCTCGTACCAGCTGGTCGATTGGGGCCTCGATCACGAGCACTTTGTCGCGCAGATCGCTGCCGAATTCCTTCACCGCGTTGACACTGGCCTGGGCGGCTTTCACAGCGTCCTGATAAGGCTTGAGGACGGCCTTTTCGCTGTTTTGGATGGCGTAGCGCACTTTCTGTACGTCGGTGCGTGCTTCCTTTGCGGCCTTGAAACCCTCGTCGGTGGTCACATCCCAAACGACGTTTTTGTACTGCTCGGTGATGCGCGCCAGCTCCTGGACCAACGGGTTATATTCCGCGATCTCAGTGGCCGCTTCGCCAATCTGCAGTTCGGTACCGGCCGGAGCGCTGGCGTCGGCAGCATTAGCTGCGTCCACGTCCGCCTGGGCAACAGCTGCGGTATCAGTAGGGGTAAGGTCCAGGGCGTCCTGGGCTTCGGTTTGCTTGCGGGTTGCGGCAGATGCGCGGGCCATGTGCTCATGCTCCAGTGCGATTAATTAGCGAGTGGCAAGGTATCCCCTAGCCCCCCGTTGCATCACAAATTAGCAAAGCGTAAGCATTCAAACAAGCAATAAGTAATATTTTTGCTAATAAAAAAGGGCCTACAGGCCCTTTCTCTTAGCAAACGGTTGTGCAAACACCCCTTTTTACGTACTCACAAGCTTGTAACTGGCGCTGTCTTGATTAGCCCGCAGCTGATCAAGGGCGCTTTCCAGCGCCCGGATCGCCTGCGTCACACATTCCTCTGGTAAGTCACAATCGATACCTGCCGAGCCACCTGGATAAAACTCGAAAAGCAGCTGACCAATCGGCCGTCCGGTCCATCCGGCTGGGCTGGACAGATCCTCGCAAGGCTGCTGGACGGCAACCTGCGCAGGATGTGGACGTTTCTTAATGCCGATAGGGAAAACATTACTTCCTTGGACTGTCACTCGTAACCCCAGAATACATAGAGGCCTGCTACGCGATGCGCGATTTCGCAACAGGCCCAGTCGGTAAATTCAGGCTATCGTCGCCTGACGTCTTTCGTTTCGTTCCTTTCCCGGGCGTGTCCTGCGCCCCCTGCGGTGCTTCCAGCGTTTTTTGAAACGTTACCCGCTTCCCGCTGCCAGCTGGGGTCGTTGACCCTTCGCTGCGCTCCGATCGCTTGAGCACGAAGTCAATAAACTCCTCGATCAAGCCGCGGTCGTCGGTATTCAGCTGGTTGAATCGCTGCTTATCGTATCGCAAATCGACGGCATCATCGTCCTCGACGTCTAGCCATCCATGCGGGCGACCGCAATCTACTTCCAATTTGCGGGCAGCTCGCTCGCCCAGGGGGCGATGGCCGCCCAGGATCTGCGAGATGTAGCTTGCCTTCGATTTATCCAGCCCGTAGGCGCGGACGAATTCGGCAATGGAGCCGTCGAATTCGCCCAGCCACTGGCGTAAGCGTTTCGTTCGAATGTCGTTCATGAGCGTAAGCAGTCCCTTATTGGAAACTAGCGGGTTTGTGTGTGCGTGGTAACTATACCATAAGCAAACGAACAAGCGAAAAGTTGCAATTGGATTAGCAAGGAGTTAGCTTGTGCCCCACCAGAACACCAGAGGTTCCCCATGACATCCCCTACGGCCCCGTCGCCCCCGGACCTTAATTCGCGCAGCGCTGTACGAGTCCTGCGCTTGAGCGAGTTTATCGAGCACGAATTTGCAGGTGAGCGCGCCAAGATGCTCAAGAAATTCGATTTTTCGAAGTCCGATCGCAGCCTGTTCTACCAAATCTGCGGCAAACGGCCGTGCCGGGCTTTCGGCGAGCGCGTGGCGCGCCGTTGGGAGACCAAGCTGGGATTGCCAACGTTTTGGTTAGATCGCGAGCCAACCCGTACCGATTCTGATCGTCCTATGAGCCCGCTTGACCCGGCCCGGCTCGATTGCTTGCCACCGGACAAGCTCGGCTTGCTGGCGAGCATCGCCGAAACGTTTCTCGCGCCGTATGAAGCGGCAGCCGTCCTGCACTGAGGTCTGCACTATGACTCAACTGACCCGCGTGAAATCGATCCTTGAAGCCGCCGACACCGCTCTGGCGCTGTTCGAGATCAAAGACCGCATTTTCCAGGTGTTCCAGCGCATTGACTCAGAGGCAGCCATTTCGGCGCGCATTCGTGATCTGCGTCAGGAGATGGAGCGGGTAGGCAGCGGCACGATTACCGGGGCACGCGCTGCAGGCAAAGCCTGGCAGCGGTACCGCATCAACAAACGCAACCAAGTTGCGCAGCCAGCGACCTTGCTGGCGTAACGAGCAATGGGTGGCCACGGCCTGACGTGGCAACTGTAGCTGGCTAGGCCAGGAAGTCATGAACCTGCCGAAGTCTGTCACGCCAGGACGTGCCAGCTATGTTCCTCAAGGCGTGTAATAAGGCGTTATTTCAGTGGGCGAAATCAGAGTATTCGCGCAGGGCTTCCGCGCGCGTCTGAAAGGCAAGACGCCTGAACCTGGTGAACAGTTCGTGGCGGCATCCAACATGGCTAACACCCGGATAACCCGGGGGTTTGCCTAATGGATGACGCACGCAAGTTTAAAGGGATATGGATACCCGCCGAGTTGTGGCTGGACCGTAACCTTAATATTAACGAAAAGATTTTCCTGATCGAAATCGACAGCCTTAGTGCGTCCGCGCGTGGTTGCTACAAGAGCAACGCGGCATTCGCCGAGTTCTTTGGCCTCTCGAAATCCAGGGTCTCCGAGATCATCAATGGTCTGGCAGCCAAGGGCTTGCTGGACATCAAAATCATCCGCGATGGCAAGCAAATCGTGGAGCGGCGCATCTATCTGACGCCCAAGCATGCGACCGAAAAGGTATTCGAAAATCCGACTACCCCTCCGGAAAACCCGACAACCCCCTATTCGGAAAACCGAAGAGACCTAGTCGGGAATTCGGGATACCCCTATTCGGAAAACGCTGCAGAGAGGGATAACACTCTGAGTAATACAACTGAGGGTATTTCTCCTCGCGTCGCTGGTGCGCCGATCGGGGAGAAGAATTCGACGTCTGCCCCTCGCGCTACCAAACCGAAAAAGCATGGCAGCGACGAAGACCATAAAGCGGCTCGCTGGATCTTCGGCAAGGTACTCAAGCTCGGCGGTGATCCCAAGGAACCCAACTGGGACGCCTGGGCCAATGACATCCGCCTGACCCGTGAGCAGGACGGCCGCACCCACCGGGAAATCTGCGAGCTGTTCGACTGGGCCAACCGCGACGAGTTCTGGCGCACCAACATCCTCGCCCCTTCGAAGCTGCGCAAACAGTGGGACACCCTCGCTGTGAAGCGCCTGGCCGCTCATGCCCCGAAAGCGGACATCAAGCTCGGCAAGTTCGACCCCCTCGCATTCGTAAACCAAAAAGGTACTGCCCATGTCATCCCAGGATCTGACGACTACATCGACGGCCAAGCTGTCCGTATTGAATAAGCCGCACGCCTCCCTGGGCATGAGCCCGATGGACTGGCTTTTCAACCGCCTCGACGGGGCGTACATGACCAAATGGCGCCGGGAGTTCCCCAGTGAGCAGGCCGTGGCCAACTGGCGCGAATCCTGGGCAGAGGGCCTGGAAGAGGAGCGCATCACCCTCGCCGAGATCAAGCGCGGCGTGGCGCAGTGCCGCAAGTTGTTCGACTGGCCGCCATCGCTGACTGAGTTCCTCAAGGCCTGCCGCCCAGCGTTGAACGCCGAGGTGGCCTTCGCCGAAGCGGTCAAGCAGATGAACCGGCGCAAGTTCCTGATGGGTACCGCGCTGCGCCCGGGCGAAACCGTCCAGCAGGACGAGTGGACGCACCCGGCGATCTATTGGGCTGCCCTGGAGCTGGGCAAGGACTTGTTCGATTACGAGTTCAAGGATTTGCAAATTCGTTGGCGCTCGGCGCTCGATCAGGCGTTGGCCAGCCCTAAAGGCGCGGTACCGCCGCCGATGCTGGCGCTGCCTGCGCCGCAGCTGACCGAGGAAGAGCGCCAGGCGCAGATTGTCCGCGGCCAGGAACAGATGGGGCGCATCCGCTCGATCACCCGGGGCGTCATGAACGGCATAAAGCCAAAGACCGCCCGCAAGTTCTTACGTGACGACCAGCTGGAGCAAAAGAAAAAGGAGATGGCCGAAGCCCTGGCCGAGCTGCAGGCGCGTGGAGCGATCACCGCATGAAAGGGACGAACCCAAGTGCGCGCCAGAAGCGTTACCACGACTTGCTGGCCACCCACATCGGCTGTCAGGCGTGCTTTCACGACCATGGCCACCGCAACACGCACGTCAGCATTCACCACATCGAGGGGCGCACCAAGCCCGACGCGCACTGGATGGTGCTGGCGCTGTGCGCTGGCCACCACATCGACGGTCAGGGCGCTCCTGGGCTGATCGCGGTGCATCCGTACAAAGCCCGATTTCAGAAGCTGTACGGCCACCAGATGGACCTGATGCGTGACGCCGCAAACGACCTGCAAGACCTGGGATGCGAGATCCCCGACGAAGTGCTCGACCTAATTGGGGTAAACGCATGAACACGCTTTACGGTATGGATTCGACCGACACCAACGTTTTCAGCATATCCGGCGGCAAGGATTCGACGGCCATGCTGCTGCTCGGCATCGAGCGCCAGGTGCCGAACGTGCAGGCTGTGTTCTGCGATACCGGCAACGAGCACCCGCAGACCTACGATTACGTGCGTTACCTGGCAGACGCCACCGGCGTCGAGATTCGTTGGATCAAGGCCGAGTTCGCCACGAAGATGGCCAACAAGCGCACCTACCTGCAGAAGCATTGGGGCGCCCAGCTGATGGCAGGCCGTCCGCTGGCGCCCGGGCACTGGTACCGCAACGACCTGCAGGGCTGCGACAGCGAGGCCGACTTCCCCACGGCGCAGCGCGAGCCGCTCAATGTTCCGGCCAATATGTTCGAGCCCGCCACCGTCGGCGTCTGGTCATGGTTCCCGGCGCAGCGCGAGATAGCGCCTCTCGTTGCAGAGCGCGCGCAGGAGCTGATGGACGCCGCTTGCGAAATGCTGCAGCCCACCGGCATCCCATTCCTGGATATGTGCCTGTGGAAAGGCCTGTTCCCCAGCACCAAACGCAGATTCTGCACCCAGGAACTGAAGATTTTGCCGATCCAGGAGCAGATATTCGCCCCACTGCTGGCCGATCACCGCACCCAGGACGTGTATTCGTGGCAGGGCGTGCGCGCTGACGAGTCGTTGGCGCGCTCCAAGCTGCCCGAGATCGACGAGGTGGGGAACGGCCTGTTCAACTACCGCCCGATACTGGCCTGGACAGTTGAGGACGTCTTTGCCATGCACCGCAAGCACGGGATCAAGCCGAACCCGTTGTACCTGCAGGGCATGTCCCGCGTCGGCTGCATGCCGTGTGTGAGTAACCGCAAAGAGGAGCTGGCCGAGATCGCCGTGCGCTTCCCTGAAGAGGTCGCGCGCATCCGTCGCTGGGAATCGATGGTTTCGACCGCCAGCAAGCGCGGCAGCTCGACGTTTTTTACTAGCATCACCGACCCGACGGTTCGGTCAAACGACCGCATCACGCACCTGTCGCACGGTATCGATCGCATGATTGAGTGGTCGATGACTTCGCGCGGCGGCCGCCAGTTCGATCTGATCCGCGCCGTCGCCGACGGTGTGTCCTGCAGCTCGGCATATGGTCTGTGCGAATGATTCGCCGAATCGTTGCGGCACTGCGCCGCCTGCTATACACCCAGATCGCCGAGGCAGGCCCGCGCTGCCCCGTGTGCGGCGATCGCCACCTGGTGCTGCTGCGATCGCAGTACCTGAAAGTCTGCTCGGCCTGCGGTACCGATATCCCCTGGCCGCTCGATCAGGGTCAAAAGCCCCTGTTCCTGCCCAGCCGGGCATCGCGCGGTAGCGTCAAGCCATGAGCATCCGCATGACGCCGGAGGCGTTCGAGCAGCTGCAGGCAAAGAACCGCGCCGCCCGGGCAAAAAACCCGCCCAAGCCAAAACCGACCCCAGCCGCAGCTGGCGCACCGACACCGGCGCCGACCGGTGTGAAGGCGTGGCAAGCGCTGGGGCGCTTGCCCGAAGGCCAGCTCAACAAGACCGAGCAGGCATTCGCCCAGCTGCTCGATCAGTGGAAGCGAGAGGGCAAAGTGCAGTGGTGGAAGGCCCACCCCTTCAGCATCAAGCTGGCAAAGAACACGCATTACCGGCTGGACTTCCTCGCACTGATGGGCGACGGCTTGGTGACAATGTTCGAGGTGAAGGGCACGTACACCTCCGAAAAGGGGCAGGCCAAGATCAAGCTGGCCGCCGAGGCGCTGCCGATCTTCCGCATGGTCAAGGCCGAGCGCCAGGCAGGTGGTGAATTCAAATTGACTGAGTTCCTGCCATGAGCTGGCAGGAAGCACATGAGGCGTACCAGAACCACGTCATGGGCTGCCCGAATTGTTACGCGCCGAAAAACCTGTATTGCGTCCAGGGCGCCGGGGTGCGCAATGAGTACATAACAGAGTGGGCCTTCAGCCTGCCTACGCGTGACGAACGCCGTCGGCTGATGATCGTGGAGAAGCAACGTAACCCCCACCTGTACCCGCAGCTCGACGCCCTGGTACGGGCACGCTTGGAGATTCAAGGCAGTGAGTGAGATTTACCTGATCAAGTACGGTGATGGATCGTTTCGCCCGGCCACTGAAGAGGATGTCGAGGCCATGCGCCGGTTCAAGGTCGGAACGGCCGTGCGCTGTGAGGTCAAGGAGGTGCGCAACTGGGCGTTCCTCAAGAAGACCATGGTTCTCTTCCGGGAGGCCTACAACTTCTTTTGCGAGCATAACCTATCGACGCAGACGTACCTCGGGCAACCGGTGGTGCCGAACAAGGACCGGTTCCGCAAAGACTTGACCATCCTGGCAGGCCACTACAAGCCGACGTTTGACATTCGTGGCAAGGTGCGGCTGCAGGCGTCATCGCTTAGTTACGCCAACTGCAGCCAGGAGAAGGCAGAACAAATTTATCAAGATGTCATCACGGCAGCATTGAAAAACGTGTATAGGGCGAACTTGAGCGAGCAGGAACTGCGCGACCACGTAGAAAATGTATTACGTTTTGCATAAATTGAAACAAGATTGAAACAATCGCCGTACAATTTTCTTTATTAAGACCACATAAATCGATGTTTAATAGTTTACGAATGTAAGAATCGGGTAAAGTTCAAAAATCAGCGAAAATCGCGCTTGCATGTTGCTAACGGAATTATTACTCTTTGCTTATCGAGTGAGGGCAAACACCGACGGGCAAGTCAACATGGCAATGCGCAAGGACAACGACCTCTACGAGATCAATTGTCAAGAAGTAGGCAAGCGTCTGCGCATGGCCAGGCTGGCATGCAAGCTGTCTCAGAAAGATGTGGCGGATCACCTAAAGCACGAAAATGCAACGCAAATTTCCCTTTGGGAGAGTGGCGACAGGTTGCCCCCGCTGACTGAGCTGATCAGTGTTTGCCAGCTTTACATGGTACCGACCGATTTCATTTTCGGAACGATCGACGACCCCATAGCGGACCCCGTCGAGAACCGAATGGCGTTAGGCGTCAAGGCTGTGACCGAGACGATCGAAAGCCAGTTTATGAAGTTCGCCTCGGCACTCGGCAACTCGGTTGCGGTGACCTTAGATAGCAGGGATCACGACCGAAAAGAAGCGAAGGCAATGGCCGAGATGGCCGCCGAAGCTGAAACACGATTCCATCGCTTGTTGGAATTGAACCCCGACTTTGAGACTGAATGTAGGGGCGGGGCCAGCCTGGTAAGTTCCATTCAAGGCATGGTCAAGTTAGGCAAAAGAGCGCGAGAGCGTATTGAGAGTGAAGAGAAGCGGTTAGGTTTCATTGATCGAGAACTTTCGTTCAAGGATAAGACGAACGCGCATCAGCAATTCTTAATACCGCTGTTAGCCGAATAGAATTCGCAACTTAGTTGCACGCCGGTATAGCTCAGTTTGGTAGAGCAGCTCATTCGTAATGAGAAGGTCGCAGGTTCGAATCCTGTTCCCGGCACCATATTGCTGTAACACCACTGATTAGTAACAAACGAGAGCGAACTATGAATAAGCAACAATTGATTGACGCTGTAAAAGAACAGGGGAGTTTTCCCACTGTAGCCGCAGCTAAGCAGGCAGTCGATTCGGTTCTGGAAGTTATCCAGGACGAACTGGCTCAAGGCGGCAACGTTGTACTGGTCGGCTTCGGCAGCTTCGAAACTTCGCAGCGCGAAGCTCGTACTGGCCGCAATCCGCAGACGGGGGCACCGCTCTCCATCGATGCACGACGCGTCGTTAAGTTCAAGCCAGGCAAGGCTTTGAAAGACGCTGTCGCGTAATTCGAAATCCTGCGGGTCGCCGTCATGGGTGTGTGCAGCGGATCTGGTCCGTCATGTCGAAAACCAGTCAATACAGGCCTCGCGTCTGTATTGGGAAGGTACCCAGGCGCTTAGGCGCTGGTCCAGCTCTCCCACTGTCGGGGCGCCCGGGTAGCTTCACCAATGCAGATGCATAGAAATATTGCGGGATAGAGCAGTCTGGCAGCTCGTTGGGCTCATAACCCAAAGGTCGCTGGTTCAAATCCAGCTCCCGCAACCAACTAGGCGAAAGCCAAAAGAGCACCGACAGCGCTGTTTGAAGCGTAGCAACTGCAACTTGGTTGCCGCGATGGATTCAGCAATCGACGTGGGGCGTTACTGGGCAAGCTACGGGCCTTTTGACTGTCGGGATCAGACCGGCCCGATATACCTCGACAAATACGTTACTTCCTCCAGGGTGATATTTGTCGAGGCTGCATCGGAGAGCGCTTTGGTTGCGGATAACCCCCAGTCCGACCTGACGACTAAAGCCCTCTACCGATGCAGATCGTGATCCGTCCTCGTGGCGGCGGTAAATATGGCGAGTGTGGTTCGTTTGCGTTAGACGCTCGAAGGGACACCGATCGACGAGGTTGACCATGTGCTTAAGTCGTCGTTAGCCGGGTAACACCGGGCACTGCATCAATACGGCCAGCTTGCTGGCGCCGGAACACGTAACCGGCCCGATAACACCTGAGCGCGGGCAGTCGCTCAGGCTGCATCGGTCGCATCATTCACCTACTCCCTCGGTCGTGGGTTCACGGGGGTGAGTGATGCGACCAATGCAGATGCAACGTGCTGATCACTCCCTCGCCTCCCGGCCGGACAATGATCAGGGCAGCAGTTCCGTGAGGGCTGCTATCTGCAGCAAGCTGAAAACCAGCCGCCGCCTCCTGTCGGTGTTTTTTGCGAGGCCGAATGCTGGATAGGCCCGCCCCTAAGTGCCCCGGGGTAGAAGGTTGTGGAACGCCCGACCAATCAGTAGGCAGCTGGACCGTAGGCGTGACGGCTCGGAGAGACGAGCACAGAACATGGCGAAAGCCGCCCGAAATTGGCGAGATGCGACTCTTGAACCCAATCTAAAAGTAAGTTTGGATCGCCGCGTAAAACCCCGAACGCGTAATGAAGGGGTGACAGAGCCCGATAGGTGGGTGACCGGCGTAATGGCCTTGCATGCCGATCCGACCTCCATCGGATACAGAATCACTGCACCGTGTACCTGGTTCGCCAGGCTGCATTGGAAAAACGGCGGCGTCTGAGGACTCCCCTTTTTCCAATGCAGATGAATCGCCAGGGTTGACTGGCTAAGTCGGTAGAGGCGTCGGCTATACCCAGGAGGTCACTGGTCGGCTACGCGATGAGAGGCGGGAGGTACGTGACCCAACGAGCCCGCCCAGAAAGCCGGAATGACACCGGCCATATGCAGAGCAAACAGCGCCGCGCAGGCGGTGTGTCCTACCCCTTGGCGTCGAACCTGGGGTATGGCGGAACAACTGCGCCAGCTGGGGGGAGTGCCCGGCCCGATAGTCCTTAGCGACCTCGTTCCAGGAATACGGGGCGAGCGCGTTCGCCCGTGGTTCATGCGCCAGCAAGGCGAGGACGGCCCCGAGGTTTTCGACTCCCGCGGATTCCAGCTGATGGACAGTGTTGCCCCGAGCGGTCGGCGTCGTGTGTCCGGCTGGTGCTCGATACTTTTACGCGTGCCGCTCGGAAAGGCCCCCGCATGACCCCGCGCGTCGGCCTGCATCATTGCCCCCGCGGGGGAAGCGCTGATGTCGAAAAGAGTCATTCTGGTGGTGGGGTTCAATGCGATCGCCATCGTGTGGCCGTGGGTCAAGGCCCGGTTTGACGCCTGGCTTCACCGTTTTATCAGTTCACGTATGAGGCAATCATCCATGTCCGAAGTCGTAGTCGAAGTACCGGCCGTAACCGAATACCCAACCAGTGATGCCCAGGATGTGTCTGACACCATCGCCCTGGCGGTTGAAGATCCGGTCGAAGCCACTGTCGAGATCCCGGCCCAGGAGGTCGCGCCCGAGCCTGAGCCCGTTGCTGAAGTCGAGCGGCTGCCGGTAGACGACACCCAGGCCGAGGCCGCGCCTGTCGCCGATGTCCTGGTGATCGATAACCATACCGCCGCCATCCTGACCGCCCAGGCTGTAAAGGCAGGTCCTGATTCAAAGGAATCTGTAATGTTGCAGCCAACGCTCGCCGGTATCACGGGCAGCACGACGCTGGCCAGCACCGTGACCGCGGCCGAGACCCCGGCGCCCATCAGGCCGTCGATTCCCCAGGAGGTGACCAACCTCGACACGTCTGCAGATGCTCTGCTCGATGCGTTGTCTGCCCTGGTCACCAAGCTGGCGCCGGTGATGGCCAGTACGCCAGGGGTGGATGGTGAAGCCAGCGCACCCGATGACAGCCGCGCCCCGCTCGCCGGTCAGCTGGCCTCGGTCAACGGCAAGCTCGCCCATGTGCTGGCGCTAATGAATGCCACGACTGCAGCGGTGGAGCTGTAATGCTGCGCCTGGTCTCGCGTATTAGTGCCGCCCTGCTCGCTCGCTGCCTGGCTGCTGTGATCCGTCCGCAGGTGACTGCAGCCAATGGCCTGGCGCGTTACGCCATGAGCCAGCCCCATGAGCGAGGGCCTATGCCGTGTGGCTGTAAGGGTAAGCGTCGCTTGAATTGGCCACAGGCTCCGATCGCGCTCGTGTACCTGGTGCTGATGATCCTCGCCGTATGGGTGTGCGCATACATGGGCAGCCGTGGTGATGTTGTCGGCTGGGTGTTCCTGGCCATCCTGGTGGTGGCGATCCCGCTCGCTGTTCGTGACATGCTCCGCCTGGCGATCACGTATCGCGCCTGCAGCTGCTCGAAGTGGCACGACGACAACTTCCACGGCGGGGCACCAGCATGAGCCCGCGACAGCTCGCCATCACCCTCGGTATCTCTCGCGTGATTCTCGGCACCGCTGCGGCTGGAATGCTCGCTGTGCTCTATGGGTGCGTACAGGTGTGTTCCGCCTAACACGTTCCAGCTCCATCCCGATCCACCACGTCACGCAATGGGCGCATAGGTGGATCGGAAACCCTCGCATTCCCCCCTCTCCCCTGTACACCACAATCAACCCCGTAGCGTGATGCACCATAGATGCAGACGCTAAGCGTGCTCGTTCGCAGGTTCGATAGTTAGCCGGGGGTCATGTCCCAAAACTAAGGGCTGGTGTTCACCATCATCGGTTCCTGGGCGCATAGACCATACAAAACGAGTAGGTCAGTGGGTTTGCCATCCCACCTTTCTGACGGATCAGAAGTGGTACGCCGCGCCATGGCTCAAAGGCGGCATTCATTCCAGTCACGAGGCCATACATGAGCGGTACCCCGAGAAACGCTGCTGATATAGCGAAGGGGGTAGCTCCCAAGCGCTCGTCATCCAAGGCAGCCACCAAGAAGGCGCCAGCCAAGAAAGTCCCCGCCAAAAAGCCAGCCCCCAAGGTTCTCGGTCCTACCGATGAGGACGAAGCGGTAGAGCTGGCCAATGCGCTGACGATCGATCCCGATAATCCCAAGCACGCACGCCTGGCCAGATTCATCGACGAGTACATGATCGATCTGAATGGCACGCAAGCGGCTATACGTGCGCACTACAGCGTGAGGACTGCCCAGGTACAGGCAAGCCGTCTGCTATCAAATGTTATGGTTCAAGCCGAGATTTCCCGACGCCAGCATGAGCGCCGTGAACGCCTGGGTATTGAAGCCGACACCGTCTACAAGTACGTGCATGGCATCGCGACCGTCGATACCAATGAGCTGATCGAGAACCGCATCGACGCCTGCCGCTACTGCTGGGGCAGGGACAACCGCTACCAGTTCACCCGTAGCGAGATGGAAGCCCGAGAGGAGGAGTACAACACCGAGTGCGCAGCAGCTGCGGACAACGGTGAAGAAATGCCCCAGTTCGACGAAAAGGGCGGTACCGGGTTCAACCCCAAGGAAGGCCCGAACCCTGAATGCATGGAATGCTTCGGGGATGGCGTGCCTAAGATCGTCATGAAAGACAGCCGCAATATGTCGCCCCAGGCCCGCATGGCCTACGGCGGCACCAAGCCCGGTAAGTTCGGCCCCGAGATGGTGGTCTACGAGCGCACTAAGGCGCTGGACATGCTGGCGCGCCACGAAGGGTTCTATAACGACAAGCTGGATCTGAACATGGGTCAGCAGATGACCGCCGAGGAGCTGGATGCGCTCTACGAAGCGGCCGAGGCCAAAGCAATGGCCGACAAGGAGACGCTGGCCGAGCGCGAGGCCCTCCTGGGTGATCTGGAGCCCTAATCCACCTCACGGCATGGCCGTAATGCCGATCGTGCTCCCTGCGCAATCCTGCGGCCTCGCCTTTTCAGCCCCCTGGCCCCTTGCCTGGCGGGCTCCTGGCATACCTGAAACCGGTCGTTTGTTCGTACTGGCTGAGGGAAAGTAGGAACAAACCAGCAATGAGAAAGCCCCGCAAACGCCTACCCCCGCCCAGGCCTTCCACTCCCTCCCCTGCCGACGTCTCGCTCGCACGCGCCAATGCCCGACTGACCGCCGCTGCGGCTGGCGACATGGTGTGCGTGAGCGGACGCGCCTGGACCAACTACGAGAGCGGCCGCACCCGCATGAATGGAGCCCTGTGGCGTTACTTCTGCATGGTGACGTGCCAGTTCGATTTCATTACTTAGCAATATGTAATCTTACGGTTACTTTATGCTTGCAATCTGGTTGCGGCGTGGGTAGAGTTCACCCCATTAAAGCGCAACGCCCTGGAGGGCCTACCATGTCCCGCAACATCCCGACAGCAGCTCAGCTGCGAACCAAATGCCACAACTGGAATGCCCAGCACCCGGTGGGCGCGGTGATTGCCTTCGAATCAACCCGCGGCCACGGCGAAACCCATCGTGGCAAATCTTACAGCGAAGTAATGGGCGGTCACAGCGCTGTGAGCTGGCTGGAAGGCAAGAGCGGCTGCGTGGATTTGAATCAGTGCATGGCGCTGAAGGCGGAGGCCGTATCGTGAGCAAGTGCGCTAATCCAGTCTGTACGCATGATGTCGTCATTCCAGCCAAGTCTTTTTTGCGGCAGCGCTTCTGCTGCTCGAAGGCGTGCGCGGCGGTGGCTTGGGAGGCTTTGCCAAAGGATCTTGAAATAGTGATCGCACCTTTGAACATGGCCTCACCTATCGACGGCCTGCGTCCCGTCATGGTGACTGCGATACGTGCTAAAGGACCCGGCATTGGCACGGAGCGCTATGAAAAGGGCGAGGCCATCTTCCATGCCTGGGGCATGGCCAGCGATGACAATGGCGAAAGCTACGGCCCCTACTCCACCGCAATTGTCGAGTTCCCAGACGGCACGGTAGGGAACGTCTACGCCGAGAGCATCCGCTTCCTCGACCGTACCTAACTCTCGCCATACCCCGAGGCCCGCCACGGGCCTCCCCTCAAGCAACTCGATTGCCACTGGCCCGCCCCTTCATTGGGGCCGAGCCCGTGCCAGCGCCCGCACCCCGCGGAGCGCATTTCGAGACCTAACAGATGACCAATATAGAAAAGCTGATCGCCGCCCTCACCGCACTTTCCGCCCTTCGCGCCGAGGCCGAGCCTACGCCTGAAGTTCCTACCGCTGACCTGGTCGGTGCCGTTGACTTCACCCAGGTGCCCACCACCGGCGCCGTGCTGGTACGTGTCGATCCTGAGCGCGTCTGCCGTCATCAGGCCCGTGACCTGATGAAGATGGTCACTCAGGGCCTGGCCGAGAGCGGGCAGGAGGTGACTGCCACGTTCATGGTGGTACCGAATTACATCCAGCTCGAAAGCCTCACCGAGGATCGCCTGGCAATGATGGGCCTGCAACGTATTCCCGGCTTCAACCCTGCTCATGCTGCTGCAGCAGCTGCCGCACCCTCCTCGACCGCTCACTGATCCGGATCGCCCCGATGCACACTCAACTGACATTCAAGCGCCTGGCACCGGGCGCTAAGGTTCCGCAGTACATGACCGCGGGCGCCGCATGCTTCGACCTGCACGCCTGCTTGGACGAAAACACCCGCGGCACAAACGGTCCCGGCCACACGGGTCGGCAAGCATGAGCCAGCCGATCAACTGGGCGCTGGTTCCGCTGGCCACCCATTTCCTGGCCAAGGCCGACGATAGCGGCATGTATCTCGACACCTTCTGGCGATACGAGCCACACCTGCAGGTGCCCGTCGCGGCCTGGCAGGTGCTGGAGACCGGCGAAGTGAATCTATGCCCGCCTCCCCTGGTATGCGTAATGCGGGACCGTCTGGTTTCTCGCCCTGCCCAGGAATGGGATGGCGAGGGCATTCCGCCTGTGGGCACCGTGTGCGAGGCCCTGGCCACCCGCACGCAGACCTACCGCAAATGCGAGGTGGTCGCTGTTCGTGATGGCATGGCCATCGTGGTGTTCTGCGATCACGAGGAACTCCAGTGGGCGAAACACTTCAAGCCCCTGCGCACTGCTCAGCAGCGCGCGGATGGTGGCGAGCCGGAGCCGGTCCAGTGGAACGGCAAAGGTCTACCGCCCGTGGGTATCGAATGCGAGGTGAAGCGCGAGCTAGATCCGCACTGGCAGCGCGTCACTATCCTGGTGCACTTCCTGGCCGCAAAGCAGGTTGCCGTGTATGTGCCTGTCGAAGGCAACAAGGTGGTCGCCCAGGCCATTGCCGATTGCTTCCGCCCGATCCTAACCGGCCGTCAGCGCGACATGATCGCGGCTCGTGACATCGTGGTTCGCGACATGCTGCGCGTGATCGAGCAGAGCGGCGCCAGCGACACCCGCGCCGACGATTGCCTGGCGCTGTACGACGCTGGCTTCGGCCAAAAGGTGACCGTGTGAGAGACCTGGCCATTTGCGTGGCCGCCGCCGTCGGGATGCTCGTCGTCCTGGTGGCGGGCTTCACCGCCTACAACTGGGTGCATAACCAAATGGTTGCCGTATCTGTGACCTACCCCGTGCCAGGCCGCCAATGCGCGGTGGCCACCGGCTCCAATGGCGTGGCCATCGACTGCTGGAAGGTAACCCTGTAATGACCGATTGCCGAGCTGGCCAAGGGGCCGACGCCGTGACGCAGGCGGCCCTCGACGCAGCCATAGACGAGCTGGCCCAGGTAAAGCGCAGCCGCGCGCATCTGCGGCAGCAGCTCAGGGAAGCCCATGACCGCCTGGCGCTACTGGAGCGTCTCGCCGGTATCGAGCAGCTGGCCAAGATCGCCGATTGGGATGGCCTGACCCGCACCGGCGTGGCCCAAGCCCTGCGCGACGACGTCGCCGAGAACCTTAACCAAACCTGGTACAACGCCGCGATCGCCGTCCTGGTGGAGCTGATCGAGTGCGTGCCCAATGTGAGATCCGCATCATGAGCAGAACTCCGAGCACCCCTACACCCTGGGAATACAACCACGCCAGTCATGGCGATGCCCGTGGCCAGGTGGTGGTGACTGAATACTTTGTGCGCCAGGTCGGCGCCAATGTGGCGATCGCCTCCGACATCATCGACCCCGAAACCGGCCTGCCGTCCGAAGCGAACGCCAAACGCATCGCTGCGGCCATGAATGCCTGCGAGGGGATCGATACATCGGGCCTTGTCGGCCTGGGCGGTCTCGGCCTCCTGGCCAAGGCGAACCACAACGCTTACGTCGTAAAGCACCAGCGCGACGCCCTGTTCAAGGCGCTGCAATCGATCATCCTCCACGCCAATCCGGTACTGTTTTCCGCTGGCCAGCTCCAACAGGCGCAGAAGGCGCTGGCCATGCCCCAGCAAAGCGATATGCCCGCATGAGCCAGTACCGTCTCGGCAAGCTGTACATTCGCCGCCTCAAGCGTACCGACTCGGCCAACGACTGGCGTACCGGCATCAATCTGCACCATACCCGGGCTGTGATCGAGATAGGCCGCCGCGGCAAGGCCTACGTCATGGTGCGTCATGGATTCCCCCTGGTGATGGCGATCGCTAATTCACGGCGCGAGCTGGAAACGCGTATGTGGTTCGGCCGCGGTGGGTCGTTCAAGCAATACGCGGGCACCTGGAAGCTATCGCCAGAAGAGCGTGCCCAGCGCGCCATCAAGGCACTGCCATGACCGAGGGCAACATCACGCTCACCCCACTGAAGGGCTACGCCGAAGCCATGGCCCTCCTCACCGAGGCGCAGCTGGCCGCAGATACGCAGTGGTGCGCTCATTTTGAAGGCCATATGGATTCGGTCGGCATGCAGGTGATCGTCCTGCCCCAGCGTCTTGCCGAATGGGTCGCCCTCCGCGGCTTCAATATGGACCGGGTAGAGGTGGCCTGTCCGCTGCAGGCCTTCGCCCAGGGTCGCCAGACGGGTAAAACCGAACTGCACACGCGGCATATGCGCGCCAAGGCCGAACGCACCGGCCAGTTCGATCGCCCACGCCAGCCGCCCGCGACAGGCCCCCGTGGCCGGTGGGGTGCCCTGTGATACTGATCAGCGCGAGTGACGCCGAGCTGCTGGCGCTGGCCGCCAAGGCTAATGGATGCGTCCAATACGACCCGTTCCGGCAGGTATTCCGCCGCGTGGTTGAAATGGGGTTTCTCAGTGACGACTGGCGCCCGCTCACTGATGACAGCGACGCGCTGCGGCTGGCGGTCCAGCTCGGCATGTTCACCACCGCCTCGGGATTGTCCGAGTTCCAGGCGTACTACAGCGACGAGATGGCCAGGGACAACAAGCCGACAGCGGCCACGCGCCGAGCGATCGTCACCATTGCCGCCTATCACGGGCTGACCTTGCCATGAGCCTGCTTTGCCACCTGGTGGGCCACAAGTTCGTCACGGTCCATAAGACCTATGGCGTCCTCAGCGGTACCACCAAAACCCTGATGCACCGCTAGTGCCAGCGCTGCAGCCACAAAAATCCCAACTGGAACGGACAATGAACACCACCAGACGCATCACCATCCCCGAGCAGCGGCTGCAACGCCTGGCCAGCGCTAACGAGTTCATCCGTTCGATCGCCAGCTGCGGCCGCCACTTCTTTGCCGACACTGGCGCCGGGCACGGCGCATACCTGAGCCTGAACGCCCGCGCCTCGATCGTGTGGCTGCATGACGACTACACCGGCAAGCAGATCAACACCGCAAAGGAAGGTCGGTGGGATGGCTTCAGCCACGGCGGCACGCTGAAAAGCCTGGTGGGCAGCATCGCCAGGCACGTCCTGGACGGCTCGACCATGCGGTTCGGCTACTTCCAGCCAAAGATGGATAACGGTTTCGAAAACCCGTGGGGGTATGGCGATGACATCCTGGCCGTGCGCGCCGAAGGCGTTCGCTTGGGGCTGATTAAGGCGCCAGCTCAGCCCGTGGAGGCTGCAGCATGAGCGGCGTGGTGATCACGGGCGCCCAGCTGCGCGAAGCCCTGGAATTCATTGCGCCTGATAACACCGAGGAGCAGATGGCCCAGGAGGCGCTGATAGAGCTGGGCGACGCTAGCTATCACAGCGGGCCAGGACTGTACGTCTGTGATGCGGAGTATCCAGAGGAGGGCAGCATATTGCTCACGGGAGAGGGATACGAAACACACAAGCGCCCGGCCGTCGCGCTGCCCGCCTTCACCGGCTATCAAGATCATGTCGTGCGCGAGCTGCAGGCCGCCTTTCGCCAGGCCGTCGAACAGGCAGGCATGACGATCGCAGACGACTTGCCGGACATCTGAGGTGCTCTAAGCAGCCTTGCCCGTGAAGAAGTATTTCATCACGGGCTCTTCTACCGGTATCGACCGTGAATCACCTATCTTGATCACGATTTCGGTCAGTTTTTCCTGGCCTTCAGGGACGTCTGCGCAGTCGTTTTTGCTCGTGATCTTCAATGTATCAACCGGCAATACGCTCACATTGGGATACACCTTTTCCACCCCGTTCGCTGCCCTTAATACAGGTGGATCGACCCACCCCGCCGTTATGCTGCCGTTCGCAATGTTTCGGACCATGCAAGTGGCTTCGCTTGCTGAATATGCGATGCCTGCTCGCACCTGTGAGGGCGGGGCACTGAATACCGCGGGCTCAGGAGTGCCGAGATCGATTCCTTTCGCGATATTGCTGGTCGCATCCGCAAGCACGATCATGGGGCTGCCTGTGGTCATGTAAACCAGCCATCCGCGCCCGACGACCTTTTCCACAAACACCTTATCGTTCCCAGTAAGCATGATCGCGCAGGCGGGGCAGGTAGTTTTAACGATAGCTCCCCCTATGGCCTGGGTCAGAGCGTTGACATCACCCTTCACGATTGCCCCGCCGATATTCAGCAGGTCTGGAACAGGATTTACGGCCTCGACCACATAACCACCATCCGGCCAGCATATGCCCACGTCATCTTTGTAATAGTGTGGCTGGCAGGCAAACACGTCGATGCTGACCAGCGCCACCGAGATAGCACAAAGACTTCTTATTTTAATTTTCATCTTCCTCACCTTTGCGGTTGCGCCACCTCGGGCGAGATGGCGTGCGTGGAATATAGCCCCATCTACCCTGCTCGCCTGACCAGCAAAACCTGCTGCAGCTCAATGTTTTCGGTGCTAGGGCACATCATGACAGCTAAATCACAAGCATATAGTTATGTTTACACAACTGTTTGCTTGCATTGAGCCAAGCCCGAGGGTAGAGTCATCCACACGAACCGACCACCTCGTGGGTAAGCCCAATGACCACACGTAGCGACACCAATCATCTATGCGGCGCGTCTCATCCGCGCGCCAAGCTCACCACCTCCCAGGTGGATAGCATCCGTGACGCCTATGAGGCTGGCGGCAAGTCCTATGCGAGCCTGGCTGCCCAGTATCAATGCGGCATCGCCACTGTCCGCGACATCGTTCTGTACCGGACGCGCTGCGCCGGATAACGCCCCTCCCCTTCCCTGAAACACCGACTACCACGCCGCCCTGCGCGAGCGTGTCTGGAGACTGCTATGCCTGTAAAAAACGCAATCGTTCACCTGATCGACAAAAAGCCCGACGGCCTCCCTGCGATCGTGCATCTCAACAACGCGGCTATCCCCGAATCCGACGCCCTCGACAACCTGTCGTTCGACCTCAACGACGCCTATAACGCCAAGGCCAACAAAGGCTGGGGCCTGTTCCACGCCGAATCCGGCGCGTTCCCCTTCAGCGGCTGGCTGCGCGCATGGATGGATCTGCAGATTGACTTCGTTGCCTTCACCCGCCGAGCCACTGAGCACCTGACCCAGCTGCTGGAGGAAAGCAACCTGAGCACGGGCGGCCATGTCCTGTTCGCCCACTACCAGCAAGGCATGACCGAATACCTGGCGATCGCGGTGCTGCTGCAGTCCGAAGGCGTCACGCTAAACGCCGAACTGCAGATCGAGGCAACCCGTTACCTGGACGTCGGCAAGCTGCACCTGGCTTGCCGCATCAACCTTTCGGAGTGGCGCCAGAACGCGAAATCGCGCCAATACATTTCGTTCCTGAAGAGCAAGAACGGTCGCAAGAACGGCGACTACTTCCGCGACTTCATTGGTTGCCAGGAAGCGATCGACGCCCCAAGTGAGACCCGCACCCTGCTGAAAGCCTTCACCGATTTCGTTGAGGCTGAAGACATGGGCGAGGAGCAGGCGCGCGAAGCCACCGGCAACCTGGTTGCATACACCAGCGACACCGCCCGCAAAGGCGAGGCGATCACCTTGGACGAGCTGTCGGAGATGATCGACGGGGATAGCCCCAAGTCGTTCGCCAACTTCATCCGCGATAAGGATTACGGCCTGTCGGACACCATCCCCGCCGATAAGCGAGTGATCAACCAGTTCCGCCGTTTCACCGGCCGCTCTGAAGGTCTGTCGATCAGCTTCGAAGCCCACCACCTGGGCAACCGCATCGAGTTCGATCAGACCAATGGAACCCTGACCATTCGCAACGTGCCGACCGCCCTGGTTGAGCAGCTCAAGCGCGCAGACAAGTAAGGAGTCACCCCTATGTGCAACGTATTGAAACTCCAAGGCCGTCAGTGGGCGCTGGAATCCCTGAGCGGCATGGTCGGCATGACCATAACCAGAGAGGGCCGCGGCAAGGTGGTTGCCACCCTTTCCCTCGGAACCGTCGCCAAGCCCGAGGATTACGCCCTGGGCGTGCAGTCGGTCATCGACGACTTCATCAAGATCGAGGCGCGGGCATGAAAACTTACTACCCGAGCACAAACCAGCGCGTCATGGGCGGAAATCTGCAGATGGTCGAAGATCCGGACGGCAATGGCTCCTGGGTGACTCGCGAAGACTCGGCCAAGCAAAACGAGGCCGACCGCCTGGCAGTGGCTGCGCTGCAGCGTCAGATCAACACGTTGAAAGCTGGCGTGCTCGGCAAGTTCGATGCGGAAGGCCTGGGAAAAGTCATCCAGGCGCTGCGCGCGGACACGGCTGGCGGTACCAACGCCACCATGACCGACCTCGACGCTGCTGCAGATGCCCTTGAGTACCTGTGCGAGCTGGTAACTAAGCCCGCGGCCGGGCCGCTGCCGATCGTTCATGTTGACCCGGCCAGCGGTCCCGACGATCAGCCGGACCGGCTTACCTGACTCCCGAAGCGCTGCCCTGGCGGCGCCCACGCAACACCGAACGCCTGACGGTTTCAGGCACCTGGATAAGGAACACCCCTGTGGAAATGCTGATAGGCCTCGCCATTCTGGCGATCAACCTTGGAGTCAGTTGGTATAACGCCGTGGTATGCGGCAGGCACTGGACCGAGACCAAGATCATGGGCGGGTTTCCGCGCCTGCTCATGTGGTGTGCGGCCACGCAAAGCGCCGTCGGTTTCTCGATGCTGCTGATCATCATCGGCGTGTTCGGCGCCAGTGCCCTGGGCCACATGCCGCCCAAGGCGATGCACGCTGCCATGTCGCTGTGGTACCTGGCGGTGATCATTCCTGCGATCGGTACCGGCCTGGTGGTAACCATCCACTCCTGGATCGTGGCCTGGCGCGAGCGCAGCTGGCAGAACGTCGGCGCGGCGGCCTGGAACACCTACGCCGCCGGCAGCAATCTGTTCAACGCAGCGAACGGCGGCGTGCTCGATGCCATCCTTGACGTCTCCGATCTGTTCGACGGTGACGATGCGGGCGGCGCGATCGCCAAGCTGGTGCTGTTCCTGGTGATCGTGTCCCTCCTGGGCGGTGTGCTGGTCACCTGTCTGCTTATCAGGAAGCACGACCGCATCGCGCGCCGCCAGCTGCGCTACGCCTACGCCTGACAACCCGGGCGCCTGCGGGCGCCCATCCTCCCCGTATAAGGCCCGACTATGACTCAACACGAACAGATGCGCCGCTCGCTGTGGATCGGCATGGCTACCGGCGTGGCCGCAGCGGTCACCATCACGGACAAGAAGGCGCCAGCCTCCTGGGCTGATCATGCACTTGCAGACTTCGACGCCCGCTTCCCTGCGCCAGTCCCGGCCCCAGCTGCAGTGCCAGGTATAACGCGCACATTTGAAATGAGACCCGACGAGATCGCCCACTTCACAGCGCCGATGCCATCCGGGTTCGGTCACGCCGCGGCTGAAGCGCAGCAGCGCAAGGTGCTGACCATGTTCGAGGTGCGGGGCGTGATGGACGCCCGTATGCCGTTCAGGGTGCTCGCCGATCCCCCGGGCCGCTACTCCGTCAGCGAAGCAGCACCGGAGGCATAGCGCTCGATCAGTACGAATTACAGAGCGTCTGCGCTCCTATCTTGTTGCAATAGGTGTGTACAGGCTGCGTGTATTGCACCTGGTTCCACGCACGCGCATTAGCCTCTACCGCCGCGTTGTTCTCCTGCACGGTTTGTTTGTATTCCGCCGCTTCCATGGCGACTTGATTGCATACTGCTACTGGCGGCGCAGGCAGCGTCAACACTGCAGCTTGAAACCGGCTTTCGAAATAGGCGCGGTCATAGGTCCAGGTATTCAGGTTATGTGTGAGCCTTCGTTTCTCCCAAAGCGAAGCATCTGGCGTTACCTGTCCCGAGAGCCCGCAGCGATCGGCCGCCACGAGCCCCTGAATGAAATTATCGTAGTAAGCATTGGGCAGCGTTGGCGGTGGGGTGGAAGCGCAACCGGTCAACAACGTAGCGATGCCGAAGCCGAGCATCATCGGTTTAATCATCCCTAAAACGGTCACGGCGCGATCCCTAATGGCTAAAAGCCACGCAAGATGAACTAATTTTTAGTTTCTGTCACCTGGAAGCCACGGTATCCGGGCCGCTGGCCTGCCCCCAGTCTTTCCCGCTTCGGCTATTATCGAAAAACCCGCTGCGATTCCCGAGGCCGTGACCCATGAGCAAGGCAAGCCCTGATATCCGCATTCTGCTTGAAAAGGCCGCAAAGGCCGCTGGATACACCCTCGATTTTCAAGCTGGCGAGGCCAAGCTGGTCACCGACGGCATTCCCTCGCGTGCCTGGCGTCCGCACCTGGACGATGGCGACTCCCGCCGCCTGGAAGTACGCATGAGTATGTGGGTTGAGGTCTCAACCCTGGAGAGCTGCGCCCAAGCATCGGGCTTCCAGCTGTGCTCGGAATATCACAAGGGCGACAAGGAAGGCGCGACCCGTATGGTGGTATTACGCGCTGCTGCTGCGGCCTGGCAGGGTATGCCGTAACGCACTCCAACCCGCCTAGCAAACATGAGGCCATTGATCAAATTTGATCATTTCGTTTATTGCGTTTGTCGTTTATTTCGAATATAAATGCTCTACCGCTGCTGCCGCAGCCGGTTACCGCCCCATTGGAGATACACGATGACTTCCGCCGATCTAGCTCGCACCATCCTTCCAGATGACAAAGCGATAGCTGCGGCTACTGAATCAAGCCGTCAGATCGCTGCTTTCGTTTCGACGAAACTGGATACCCAACGTATTGAACTGGTTGACGACGCACAGCAGCGTCAAGTCGTGGAGCTGCCCACGTTCGCGCTGAGACTGCTGGGCGACATTTTGAGCGAGTTAGCCCTGGGCAATACGGTAAAGGTCGTTCCTATTCATGCCGAGCTGACAACCCAGGAAGGTGCCGACATGCTTAACGTCTCGCGACCGCACCTGGTCAAGCTGCTGGATGATGGACTTATTCCGCATACCAAAACCGGTAGCCACCGCCGTATCAGGTTTACCGACCTCATGGCCTATAAGGCTGAGCGTGAGAAAGAGAGCCGGACAGCTATGGATGAGCTGGCTGCACAAGCCCAAGCGCTGAACATGGGGTATTAATGAGGCATTCACCCTTCACCGTGGTCTATGACGCATGCGTTCTTTACCCTGCGCCGCTGCGGGATCTGCTGATGCACCTTGCCCTGACTGGCGCGTACCGTGCGCGCTGGTCGGCGCAAATACATGACGAATGGACGCGAAACCTCCTCTTAAACCGTCCTGATCTGACGCCTGAGCAGCTGACCCGCACCGTCACCTGCATGAACAATGCGATCCCAGATTGCCTGGTCACGGGTCATGAGCCTCTTGTGGCTGGCCTCGATCTGCCTGACGCCGATGATAGGCATGTCCTCGCCGCTGCCATCAAATGCAATGCCTCGGTCATTGTGACGTACAACCTCAAGGACTTCCCGGCAGCGATCCTGGATGGCTTCGACATTGAGGCCCTACACCCGGACATTTTTTTGTCCGATATATGGGATCTGGATCAAGCGGCGATGCTCTTAGCGGTGCAAAATCAGCGCGCCTCTCTGAAGCATCCGCCCCAGACTGCGCGGGAGCTACTCGACACTTTATTGCAGGCGCAGCTGCCTGAAACTGTAAAGCAGCTTTCGACCTTTGAGCTACTGATATAGAAACGCAGGGGAGAGGTTTCTCTCCCTCATGATTACCGCCTTTTTCTTATGCTCCGTATATACGTTATGCGCTGTATGAACCAAGTGCGCGGACCAACCTGCTCATTGATGCCCGCCTGAAATCCCTTCCGATCCCCTCCTCATTCCTGCATCGCGAATTTGCCACTCTGGCGCCGCGCTCGATGAAAGTAACGTAGCACGCGATTTAGGCAGCCTCGCGCTTGTTCATTCATACGATATGCACCGTACATACCCTATGCACGCAACCTCGTTGCGCCATGCCTCCCCCTGTTTCGGCTTTTCACTTACTCTTTGCTAATCTTCACACAACTATTTGCTTGCATTCCTGCTGCGCGCCCCATATCGTTGCTCCATCGAAACGACGCACAGCCCTGGAGGGCAGCACCATGCAAAACCAAACCGATACCAAAGCCCGCAGCCTCGCCACCCGCATCGTTGCCTACTGCGCAGACCGCTGCCTGACCCTGGGCGGTCTGGTTTCTCGTATCCAGGAAGCTGGCACCCTCACCTGTGAAACAGCTAAGGAGCTGACCACCTATTGCGATCAGGTGCAGTGCCTGACCTTGGGCGGTTTGGTAGACGAGGTATGGACGCTGCGCGAGGCGTACCACGCCCCCCTGGAAGCGTCCCTTGAAGTGGCTCACCTGAACTACGGCGCTACCGTCATCCATGTGAAACCCAGCGACCTGCTGCCCCTGCCGCCGACATTCGATTTCGACAATGCAGAGCAGTGCGCCCGCACCGTCTTTGCGGTCATGAGCAACGCTTCGGGCGGTTTCGCCCTGCGCGATTGCAAGGTCCGGATCGACATTGCTCGCAAGCGGGTCAACCTCACCGCAAGCGGCTGTCATGTGTTTTATGCGCCGACGGATCGCCAGAAGCTTCCTATTGAGGAGGCCATCCGGGCGCACCAGCAGGCCACCGTGCTGGAGCTGGGCAGCGTCAGCACCGACCAATACGGCGAGGGATGGAAGCGCGCCGTCTGGTCGTGACAGCCCCCTGATCGACCCTCCCAGCCCGCCATGCGCGGGCTTTCCCGGTATCGAAAACCGCATAGGCCCTATCGCAATGCAGAAGTCACTCCGCGCCGTCGCAATCCCACCGTCATCCCCCCGGTTCGTCATCGAGCTGCCGGTGGGTAGCGAGTACCTCTGCGTGCGGCACCTTCACGGCAGCCCTCACCTGTACTTTCGCAGCATCGACGGCAACCCCTACGCCCCCCACGGCTTTGGCGTTGTGATGTTGAACTACACCGTGCCGGTGGAACTGGTCAACGCGCCTTACATCGACGCGTTCGTGACCTTCGAGCATGAGCCCGCACGGGTGCTCCTGGGCGGCCTGCCTGTCAGACCCTCGCCCTCGCCCCTGTGACCGCCGCGCGTGCCCCCAGCGCCACCCAGCGCTACCGGCATGACCGACTACACCTCGACCGCCGGGATTGACAGGCAACCGCCCCGGTTCGCCGGGGCTTGCTTAGGAGTGACACGCATGTCAGCCCTACCCAACTGGCGCGCCCTCAAGGGCGGGCTATATCTGGTGCGAACGCGGGCTGGATACCGGCAGGCGATCAAAGACTGGTTAGCTCTCAACGAATACGACTTTTCCTGGGCCGATCCAAGGCCACCCAGCGACCTACCCGTCTGTGGTTTCGTTCGATTACGACTACATGCGCACCAACGGCCTCTATGGCCACTGTGAGCCTCTCAACCGCTACGCGCAGAAGCTACGCGAGTGGCTGGCGGATCTGGAGCCGGACCTATCCGGCCACGATGACTACGCCCTACCACCTCAAGCGTAACGCCCGTCAATCGGGGAGGCGCGCCCGCCGTATCGCAGGTACGATTGGCGCCATGGCCTCCTGGCCGATCCCACATGACTGCGAGACCACCCATGGACCTGGAAAAACCGAACCGGCGAATGGCCAAACTTCTGGACACGGTTAGCGCGAAGAAAGCGCCCACCATCAGAGGCGAGAAAGCGCCAGCGCCGAAGAAAGCGACGGCAAAGAAGCCCGAGCCCGTCGTGAATCCCGAAGAGGCGACCATCACTGTGCAGGAGGGCGTTCTGGAGGTCGCTGCCAAGCCTCGCCAACGTGGGCGCCCTCGCAAGGACGGCGGCGCCGCCATGCTGCGCAAAGGCCCTGAGCACGAGGAGAACGGCCAGGCCGATTTATTCTTCGCCCCGGTGCTCTACGACATCTCGACCAAGGACACCATGGGTATCATGGATGTCGCGGTTTACAAGCTCTCGAAAAAGGACAAGCGCGCTAATGACATGGTGCGTTACGACCTGCGCGACGGCTGGGTGATCGTCAGCTCGGGCGCCTACGGCATGGCGTCCGTATGGGATTACGACATCGTGCTGATGGGCATCTCATACCTGACCGAAGCCATGAACCGCTATCGCCACGGCAAGGGCGAGATTCCGCCGCAGCTATTCCGCCCGCACGTCAGCGAGATCCTCAAATTCTGTCGCCGTGAGAACGGCGGTGATCAGAAATCAAAGCTGATTGACGCCCTCGACCGCCTGAGCACCACCACGGTCAAGATGGAACGCATCGTCACCATCAAGGGCAAGAAAAAGCTGCTCACCAGCGGGGGCGAGTCACTGATCGGCCCGTACAAGGCGATCAGTAGCCTGACCACCAAGAAGGTCGAATATGTGGAGTTCCGCATTCCGGACTGGATCTACACCGAGATCGTCACCAACCCCACGCCGGACGTGCTCACGGTGCATCCGGACTACTTCCTGATCGAGCCCGGTACCGCAAAGTTCATCTATCGCCTGGCACGTCAGAAGGCTGGCCGCACCAGCGCCGAGTGGAATTTCCGCACGATCTACGAGCGCAGCGGTAGCACCGGGAGTTTCAAGGAGTTCTGCCGCACGGTGCGCGGCTACATCCGGGAGAACAACCTGCCCGAGTACATGCTGAGCGAAAGCCTGGGCGCAGACGGCCCCAAGCTGGCGATGGTGCACCGTTCCTACGCCGATCGCTGGAAGGTGGAAGCGGAAAAGTCCGACTGGGAGGTTGACGGCGAAACCAGCGACGGCCCGGAAGTAGAGGCCGACAGCTCTCAGGAAGAGTCAAATGCCTAGCGGGTGGTGTGTAAAAAACGGTATTTATCGTATGTGCACTGTCACAAAAGCCCCGCAGGCCAGCATTTCCGAGGGTTTGAAGGCCTTCGGGAGGTACGTTGTTGAAATAATCGGGAGGAAAACCGTTTTTTACACACCTATCAATGGTTTAGGCGTTTATTACACACCCGAATTAACGCCAAAACCGTTTTTTACACACCGATTTCCGTTTATTACACACCCCTTTCCGTTTATTACACACCTCCCAGCGTTTATTACCCACCGGAAGGCGAGTTACACACAGGCTCAAGCCCGCGGCCTGTATGGGCTTGACCCATTCCATGCACACCAGCAAAACAGATATTAAAACTTCCTTAAAACAAATTTAAAACAGGCAAGGGGTGGGGCGACGCACACAGCCCCTCGCCACTTTGGCTATGCCTGAACACCAATCGATAGCAGATAGTAATCATTAAACAACTACTTGCTTGCACGACCCTTATGCCCATGCCACGCTGTCGGCCTTCGACAGATACAGGGCGACCCCCCCATGACCGAGTTTGATTACGAACGCTACGCCGACAGCGCCCAGGCGCGGACTATGGACCGCGATTTGCGCGAACGGGCCAGCGGCCCTCGCGTGCCCCTCGACCTGGCACCAAGCCCTGCCTATGATCCCCAAGCAGCGGAGGCGAAACGGAAAGCCGACGCGGCATCACTGCGCAGACGCATCAATACGGCCATGTTCCAGATGGAGCAGGTGCTGGGAATACGTCCGAAAGACGAGGCGCTGCCCGATGCAATTTGATTTATTCGCAGAGCCCCCAGCGCAGCGACCAGCCGTATTCGATCACCTTGTGATAACTGAGCACGCCGTGGGCAACCCCGCCAGGCTGCGCGGGTACATGGCTCGCGCCACGGGCGTCATGGTGTTTTTCGTTGTCCCTGCTGGACAGTTCGAGCGGTACACCCAAGAGCAACGCGACGAGATGCGCCAACGCTTTGAGCAGAGGATTAGCGAGAAATAACTAAAACATTACGGTTTGCTTGTATTTGGGGAACCCTCTCGGTATCGTTAGCACCTCCCAAGCCAACGACAACTGTGGATTCCCCCCATGAGCGACGTCCCTGCAGCCGAGCGCGAACGCGTACTGCGCAAAATCAAACACTGCCTTGCCCTCTCGAAGAGCAGCAATGAACACGAAGCCGCTGCAGCGCTGCGCCAGGCGCAGAAGCTCATGCGCAAATACCAATTGACCGACATGGACGTGGAGCTGGCCGACGTTGGCAAAGCCTCTGCAGAGCAAGCCCGTTACCGGCGCCCTTCCTGGGACACGGATCTATCCAGCATCGTCGCCGCCGTCTTCGGCTGCGAAACCTTCACCCACTCGACCTGGATGCAGAGCGGCCGCAGCAAAACCGACAAGGCCTGTCGCGCCATTTTCGTCGGCGTCACACCCGCCCAGCAGATCGCCAAATACGCCTACGACGCCCTCTACGTGAAAGTCACCCAGGCCCGCAGGGATTACGTCGCGAGCATCAAGCGCGGCGAAGCCCCACGCGGCAGACACACCCCGAGCACACGCGGGAATCACTTCGCTGAAATGTGGGTCGCCGCGGTGGGTGAAAAACTGCACGAGCTGGTGCCCAAGGGCGAGGACGACGATCTGGATATGGAGCTGAGCACTGGCTGCAATCTGGTTGCGGTCCAGCTGAAGCACAACGAGCTGATAGGTGCCTATCTCAACGAGCTGACCAAGGGCGAAGGCCTAAAGTCATCCAGGCAAGGTCGCAAGGTCGAGCCAAACCTGGACGATCTGCTGGCGGGCATTCTGGCCGGACGTGACGCACAGTTGAGCGCAGGCATTGCCCACGGTAGCGCCGATCTAATCGCGATCGGGGCGCCATGATGGATATGTATTACTTGCAGGACAGCCGCAGCTGTGTGGGCGACCGCATGATGTTTTGGGCAAAGGGCGGCGCCGGATACACCACGGACCTCGGCCGAGCCCAGCGCTTCACCAGCGGCCAGGCGGTGCGTAAGAACCAGTCCCGCGAAACCGACATCCCCTGGCCCGTCAGCTACATCGAGGCGCGGCACGAGGTATCTGTGGACCACCAAGACATCAGCCAGCAGGACGCCTCGTCGCTGCTCCTGCCGGGCGCTAAGTGCACGATCCAGGTAACTGGGCACTGGAACGGTAACGACATCCTATTCAGCGGCTGGGGCGCCGAGCGCACCTACGATTTCAACCGGTGCTGGAAAGCGCCCCTGGCCCAGGCCGAGGACGTGCTAAGCGATGGGGAAGGGACTCGCCGGGTGATCTGGCCTCTCGAATACCTCAACAGCAAGGTGCGTCGGGTTTGCGCGATCACCGCTGTGCGCCGCCAGGCTATCGCTCGCGCCGGTATCAGCCTGGCCCAGCCCCGCCATTGCAGGCGCAAGCCGGACGTTTTCAACTGCGAAGGTTGCGGGCGTTACGTGTCTGGTACCGGCCGGTACTTACGCGACTGCACAAACTGCGGCACCAACAACTGCCCATGATTTTCTTGGCCACCTGGCCACCCCACCGATCGGAGATTTACCTGTGAGCAAAACCACCATCCTGAGCTGTGATTTCTGCGGACGCGCTGAGACTGACTGCGGCCTGATGATCAGCAACAAGGAAAACGGTGCCGCCATCTGCGAGCACTGCATTCGTGAGTCGGCGAACTACCTGATGGGGACCTATATCGAACGTGACGCCCAGGGCCGCCAGATGATGCGGAACGCCCAGGCTGCCGCGGCAGCCAATGGCGTCGAACTACCTGCCACGGCTGCCGAAGCCTTGCAGCACCAGCCAGCGATTCCAGCGCCTGTCGCGGTACCCGAGCCCCTGCCCGTGTAATTTCTGCCCCTGGCTAGCGCTGCGGCGCTGGTCTCCCCTCCCCTACTGACACCCAACCATGACCGCTAAAACCGATTACGACATGACGCCGCAGCAGGCGTCCGATTTATCCGGCTGGGCGCAGATGCAGCTCCCCGATCGGGTGATGATGATGACCCACTATGCCGCCACCTACGGCCAAGCCAAGCTGGTCGAATTGTTCGCCCAGTTCATGGGTATGGCCTGCTCGGTCACTGAAAACTGTAAGGAGATGACCGACACGGTGCTCGTAAGCGAATACGACGCGCACCCCGATCGGGTAGAGAGCATCAACTTGCCCACCATCATTGGTGCGTGCCAAGGCGTGATGCTGGCCGGTCACTGTGATGATCCTGCGGGGGCGTGCTATGGCTGCGCGTACCGCATAGGGTCGGTGGCCAACCAGTCGCCCGACGCCACCAGTGACGCCGAATACCAGCTGTGCGATCCCCGTGGTTTTCTCTGTCATGCGGAAGTCGATGATGACGGCAACCCCACCAAGGTATGCGTAGGCCACGCCAAGGCTGCAAAGGCTCTGCAACGAGCAGGAGACGAGCCTGCGGCGTCCTCACCGGCCCCAGGATCGGCTAGGATTGACGGAACCGCTGGCCCAGGTGCAGGCGTTACCCCATGGCACAACCACCCCGAACCGTTGAAGTTCGTCTCGTAGACCTGAGCGGCATGGCGCTCGATTGGGCCGTTGCCGAAGTCCTGGGCTTTCAGCCCACCCTTGAACATCCCCTTTTCTGTAGCAGCCCGGCATGGTTCGGGCTCTGCAACCCTCCCCATTGGCTCGAACCTGATTCACCGTTCTGCCCGTCAAAGCGCTGGGCGCATGGCGGCGAGCTGGTCGAGCACTACATCCGCTGGCTGCGAGACCCTGCTAACCCGGGCGAGCTGTGGAACGAATCGGGCGCCCTGTACCTGGCAGTCGGCGTCAATGGCAAGCCCGCATTCGGTGCCACCAAACTGCAGGCCGTGTGCCGTGCCGTCGTGGCGAACGCGCGTGGTGACCTGGTCAGCGTGCCCTCCTCTACCCTCGGGATGAGCGCCGTGGCGTGACGCTTAGCAAATAGTAATGTTGTGACAACTTGATGCTTGCAATTAGGTTGCTTGATCCTTACTCTCTGCTAATCGAATACGCGACGCCCTGGAGGGCACCACGATGATCGTTCAAGTCATGTTCACCGCCTATAACCTGAACACCAACATCCGCGAATCTTTCGTATGCCGCCAGATTGAAGGCCTGCACAAAGATGCACAAGACGCTGCCACTAGCGCGCTCTGGTATGGCGAGTGCTGGGGTCTCGCGCAAATGCGTAGCGCAGATGTCCGCATCGAAGACTGACCGCTTCCACCTATCTCCACTTTTCGACGCTCCCCCTTAATTGGGGGCTTCGGCCGTGAACCCAGCCGGAGAGCACAGCCATGATTCCAGTAATTCTTAACGACGCAGTGACCGATCAGTGGATGGAAAAGACCATCACCCAGGCCAGCACTGCAGAGCTGATAAAGACCTTGAACATCGTTGTGCGCAGCGGCTGGAACACATTCGCCGACCGCGTCAAAGGCGAGCTTGCCCAGCGTGAGGAGCAGCGCCGCGAAGCCGTTCGCCGGACTTGGCAGGGCGCTCACACCTGGTACGTGGCCGAACTGGCCCGCCAGCGTTCTGAAGACGCCGCTGCAGCCTAACCCCTCCCCTTTTTTCCAGGACTGACCACCATGGCCAAAACATTCCGCGACCTCACCCGCGACGGCAACAAAGATGCCGGTATCGAGCCGACCATCAAGCGCACGGATGCGGGCATGTTCATCCGTCGCAAGAATATTCACGTCGAGCCGGGCTTCAACCGCCGCAGCCCGAGCCAGGAGCTGACTGATCACATCCGTCGCCTGGCCAACGCGATCACAAAGGAGGTTAAGAACGGCGACAAGGACACGCGCATACCTGCGCTGTTCGTGTCGGTGCGCGAAGACGGTGGCGTACTGATGCGCGACGGACATTGCCGTTTGGGCGGCTACGATCTGTCGGCCTTGGAGGGGCACCCGGCCGAGTGGATTCCGATCGCTCCATTCATTGGCACCGCAGCTCAGGCGAAAGCATTCACCATCTCTTCGAATAACCAGCTGCAGACCTCGCCCTATGATCGAGCTTTGACGCTGCAGGATCTGCGCGATGACCCTCAGTTTTTCATTGAGGGGAAGCCTCTCACGACGACGCAGATCGCCGAGCTGGCCGGATGCTCGCGCCAGTACGTGGAACGACTTCTAAAGGTGGCTGACGCGCCGCCCGAGATCCGCGAAGCGGTGCTCAATGGTGAAGTGACCGCCAACGTTGCCGCGCAGATGCTGATCAAGCACGGCGATGACGCTCCCCAGGCGCTGGCACAAGAGGTCGAGAAGGCCAAGGCTGCAGGTAAAAAGGCAATCACAAAGAACACGCTGCAGGGCCGTCCTATCCCTCGCAACCTGGCCGACAACCTGAGCGCCGTGGCAGTAAAGCTGCGCGACGCCCTCCCCTCCTCCGCTCGTGAAGCCATCCAGGCGTTCCGCCAAGGCAGTGACGTCTACCAGACGGTGACGCTCGACGTGCGCCTGCTCAACGAGCTGTTAGCCGTCCAGGAGGAACTTGACGCTGTGCGGGCCGATCAGCAGGCCAAGGCAGACAAGAAAGCGCAGGCAGCCAATGAGAAACATCAAGATGCGGCTTGAAGCGGGTGGCTTGCTGGCGGGTATCGCTCCGATATTTGGTTATAGCGTGACGAACAGATCAGCCCGGCAGACGGTTGATCGCGGGCGCAGCGACGACGGCATGAGCGCGGCCCACTCAAAGCGCCAGCGGCGCGCGGCGCGCAATCTGCGGAACGCATAGAAGCGGTAATAACGTATGCATGCAGCATAACCAGCATACGTTATATACGTTATGCCGGTTATGTTAGGTATTGAGCGGATACAAGGGGTGCAGGTTTGTGACGCGATATAAGGTATGCAGCAGCAATAACGTATATACGTTATTCGTCGTTCTGCAAATCCTCGGCCGGATCGGCGCCTGTAGCTTTTGCCAGGAGCGCCACGACCTCGGCTTTACTCATGGCCTGCAGCGCGAGAACGCCCGCCTTCACCACGTCCGACCGGCTGGCCTTGAATGTGCGCGGCTGCAGCGACAGCTTGTCGATCTGCTTATTTACGTCCTCGGTCAGCGAGAAGATGGTCCGCACGGCTGGCGCCTTCTTTGCCTTGCGAGCTTTGGGTGCTGGCTTCGGCGTATCGACGGGGGCGGCCTGCAGTGCAGCCCCGCCGATGAATTCCAGACGTTGGCGCTCGCGATCCTCCTCGCTGATGGGCTCTTTGCGCCCCATGCCTTTGAGACCGGCCATTACTTCGCCTCCAGGAGTTCAATGGCGATCGCCTGGATTTCTTCCACTGCCTTCGGATCGGTGCCGTGTTCCATTACCGACGAACCGTCCTCCTCAGCATCGTCGTACACGTTGCGGGTGAACGTGACGGCTTGCAGCGGCTGCAGCTCAAACGACGCGCTCGCGTCCTTAGCATCGACGATTCGCTGCACCTGGCTCGGTAGTGTCGGGCACTGGGTAATGATGGTGCGAATGATCAGGTCGGGATTGGACGACGCTGCCAGTCGCACGAGGGCCTCGACCTTTTCCAGCGTACGCAAGTCGCGACGCTTCGGACGGAACGGCAACAGCAAGTGCGTGGCCATGGTCATGGCCGAGCGCAGCGCCTGGGAGTCCGCACCGCCGCAGTCGATGATTATGTGCTGGTACCGCTTCGCCTTGTCTTTGATCGTGGCGCTGATGTCGCCGTGGGCCTTCTCGTGCGGGATCGATACCAGCTTGCCCAGAGCGTCACGCTCATGCGCCCAGTCATACGAGGTCGCCTGTGGGTCGGCGTCGATCAGGAGTATGTCAGCACCGGCAAGCTTCAGGCATACGGCCAGGTTCTGCGCCAAGCAACTTTTTCCAGGACCGCCCTTTTCGCCGCCCAGCACGATGATGAATTGATCCCCGGCCAAAGCCTTCTGGATCGCGGCCATTACAGACGACAGTTCCATTTCACCAACCCCCAATGTTCATAAGGTATGCGCTGTATGCGCGGTATATAACCGATATGCCCGATATAACGTATATACGGTATGCGCCGAAGGATAGCAGCCCCGAGCCCGGAGATAAACTTATGCTTACCAGTTCACCAAGCAAAACACTGCCTGAAATCTTCGAGGAGACCCATGGCGGCCGCGTCATTCGCAAGGTGCTCATGGCTGATGTGACGCACTTTCGCTCACAGCATAAATACCTGTATGCGTGTAACTCGGCCGCTGACGTGATGCTTGATAACCGGCTGGGCTCGCTGGAGCACTTCGAGCAAACGCTGGGGGATGAGTTCGTGCGGGTGCACCGCAGTACGCTGGTGCGCCGCAGCTGCATCGAGACTGGGTATGCGAGCAAAGGCGGCTATATGATCAAGCTGCGCGGATCTGCACTACGATTGTCGGTAGCTCGCAATCGGGTTGCAGCAGTACGGCAAGCGCTCGCAGCCGGGCAGGGCGCAAGCAAACCGACATAAAGTATTTAAGACGCATACGCTATGCATGTTGAATACTCTGCATAAAGTATATACGAAACGGTTGACGGCGACCCCTTAGGGGTCCATAATGCGCATCAAGGGGGAGGCACAAGGCATCGCCCGACACCGAGGAGCAGAGATGCACATAGAGGACAGACCAAACGCGGAGCTTGAAGGAATCCTTATCGAGAACCGCAAAAAGCTGGCAGAGATCGAAAAGCTAAAGGCCGAAACGATCAAGCTCAAAGCAGAAGCCAGCAAGTTAAAACGAGAATCATGGCTTTACCCTATATTCGTTTCAGCAGCAGCAGTCACCGCTTACGCTGCATGGTTTCACAAGCCTTAGAGCAGAAAGCCCCGGTGATCCGGGGCCTTCTAGCGGGAAAGTTTGAATCAGGCCTAAAACGGGCATACAGTTGCATAACAGGGCGGCAATAGGCTTGCCCGACCGAGGATAGAACATGGCTATCAGCAAGCAAACTGAGCAGTTCCTGGAAGAAACCGATCGATGGCTCGCCGAGCAGCAAGCGGACGATCGTAAGCGGAACACGTTCAAAGCGAAGGTCAAAGCCCTGGGCGTGGTCCCATTCACGGTTTACCTGGCCATCGGCGTCACCGTCCTGCACTACTTCCTCCAGCCTTAACGCTAGCGCCCCCGCATCGTCGGGGGCTTCGGTATATCCCTATGAAACGAATCGCATCTTACCGGGCGCCCACGTCCGACGACCTCGCGCGCCTGAAAGAACAGCTTGGCTATACCCGGCCGCAAATGGCCGATCTGGCCGGGCTGGGGAAAGGCTCGCAATGGAGTAAGTACGCCAGCCCTTCGGCAAACCGCGAAATCAGCATGCACATGCATTTCTATATGGCCGCGCTGCTTACCCTGTCAGCCGAGCAGCTTGAACAGGTGGTCATCACCATGGGCTCGCAAGGAGCCGACGTGCAAACCGGGCCGCTGCCCGCAGGCCCGCAGCGTATCGTGTGGCAGGAGGCCGCTTATCACGATGGTGACGGCAACCTGGAATCGGGCGACGCCAGGAACGCCTAAGCAGGGCAGGGCAGGGGAGGGCATACGCTATGGAACGTATGCCCTTTATGCCTCCTGCATATCGTATATACCGTATGACAAAGGAATAAGTTATTTCATGGCCCTCCCTTCGATGACCAAAAACATAGCGATCGTGTCCGAAGGCATCCGCACCGCCACCGATCCAGTCCGGGTGCGAACCCAAACGGCCTATGCGATCGGCTACATCGACGCGATGGCTGACGTCGGGTTCGCTGATTCGGCGACGGCGCAGAACCTACGCGACGACATTAAGGTGATCCGCAACCGTCGGCTGATGCAGTTGGGCGCTCCGCTGGAAACTACGGACCTTTAACCATGGGCAGATTGAAAGCCACCCAGAAAGGCAAAGCCGGAAAGCACAAAGGGCAAGATACCGTCGCGTCCGTATACGTGCGTAGCTTGCGTAAAGCGCGCGTGATCACGGCGACCGATCGACGACTACTGGCGCGGATTGTAGAAGGTTCGGGCGGGGAGCAAGAAGGCGCGCTCGCCGGGTCGAAGCACACGAAGTTGGCGGCGCGCTTTTAGCGCGACGAATGTGGAAGGCGGCCCAGGGTCGCCTTTTTCGTTTCTGAAGTAATACCGTATATACCCTGCATAGGGTATTGCCTCTGCATACCCTACTCGCAATCGAGTTGCAGCCCGTCCCACACGACGCCGGGCATCGGAAACCTCCTGCCGGGCAGTGACGCCCACCCGCCTATCGTGGCAAGCCATAGTCTCCCTGTGGTTCGTTCATGTCCTTGTTTGTTCAACCGGTGGGGCGCCAATAATGGCCGCCACCCTCTCGCTGGTCGATGATCCTCGGTGGCGAGCTTTCGCCGATCGCTACGCCTTTGACGCCTACCGCTTCGCCTGTGAGGTCACTGCCTTCCCTGAGCCGCCGACCTGGCAGCAGCGCGACCTGCTCAATAGCGTGTCGCCGTTCGGCTCGCGTACCTCGGTATCGTCCGGACACGGCACCGGTAAGACCCGCACTTTCGGGATCATCTGCCTGTGGCACCTGGCCTGCTATGCGAAGTCGAACACTTACCTGACAGCGCCCAAGCTCAAAACGCTGCAGGAAGGCGTGTGGCAGGAGATCACCAACGCCCGCGAAGCGATCATGCAAGGGCCGCACGCCTGGATTGCCGACTATATCGTCATCGAAAGCGAGCGCGTGTATATCCGTGGCAACAAGGCCCAGTGGTTCGTGTCCTGCCGGACAGCGCCTCTGGGACGGCCTGAAGCCCTGGCGGGTACCCACAACAAGTATTTGCTGTGGCTGGCCGACGAGGCGTCGGGTATCCCGACGGCTAACTTCCAGGTCGTTTCCGGCGCACTGTCCGACAACCGTAACCGATTCGCTATTGCCAGCCAGCCCACCCGGCCGAGCGGTTTTTTCTACGACACGCACCACAAATTCAGTTTGCGCGCTGGCGGGCGCTGGAATGCCCTGCTGTTCAACAGCGAAAAGTCGCCGATCGTGGGCGTCCAGTTCATCCTGGACAAGCGCCTGGAGTACGGCGGCCGCAATTCGGCCGAATATCAGGTCAAGGTGCTGGGGATATTCCCCACGAACAGCGACAAATACCTGCTGGGTCGCAACAGTATCGAGGCTTGCGTCAATCCGAGGGTGCCCGTCATCAAGCCGGGCGAGTTTTACGGCAACCTGCTGGTGGTGGACGTGGCTGCGGCGGCGCACCGCGACAAAACCGTGGCCTACCATTTCAAAGTCATTGGCAACGGCGACCGGATGGAGGCCGAGCCGCGACGGATCGAGGGCGTGGCCATCCCGATTTTCAGCAACGGCATGGACTGGACGCCAGCGGCGCGCGTGATCGCGGACTACACCGCCCGGCTGTCGAACTGCACCGTGGTGGTCGATGCCCACGGCATGGGCGTCCAATTCGCCAAGCGCCTGGAAGAAATGGGCGTGTCCAACGTCATCCGTTCTATGTGGGGCGGCAAGAACTTTTCGAAGCGGTACCGGGAGCGCTTTTACAACAAGCGCGCCCAATGCTCGATCCACGCCAAGGAGGCGATCGAGGACGGTCGGGTTAGCTTCACCGACGCGCATTTGCCCGATCTGCTCGACCAAGGCAGCCGTATTCCCTACAAGATGGACGACAACGGCAAGTGGCAGATCGCAGGCAAAGACGAAATGCAGCGCGAGGGCATCCCGTCACCCGACTTGTTCGACACCGTGTGCATGGCGTTCCTGGAGGACGTCACCTACGTGCAGTGCGACACGATCCCGATCACTGAGGCCGCGACGGTGGGTCAGGCGGCCGCGCGTATCACGACAAGCCTTGCCGGGCTCGACCTGGCGTAGCAGGGGCAAGCCGCGCGTGGCGCTGAGGATCTTCTAGACTCAACTCCGTTGTGCACTTCACATGACAGCGCATTGAGATGCGCGCGGAGAAATCGGTATGAAAGGACTTGCTGCTGCATTCCTTGCCGTTTTCCTTGTAGGCGCCCCCTCCTATTCGATTGCAGGCGAAGTAGGCTGTGACACTTACTGCGACGACGCCTGCCCAAGCGTATTTGGAATACCAGAGCCGAGCTGTTACGGCAGTTGTCTGAGCTTGAAAGCTGCTGCTCAAGCAAGCGGCTGCATTATTCAGGCTCCGTTTCCGGACCAAGACCCACGGCAAATATTGTTTCAAACCTGCGCAGTGCCATTCGTTCAAGTGGTCGCAGCGGTGATCGCTGAATGCTCAAACGAGAAAGGACTCGAAAACCACGAGCTTATCCAACAGGCCGTTATCGACCTTTCGCGTGCGCATGCGCTAGATCCGTCAACGTTCAACGGCGTCGAGATTCGATGGTGCAATCTGCGTAACGGCACGCTTGGGATTACCCCCGATAAGGGCCGTATCTACCTCGACGTGTCGCTGACGGGCAACCGGTTGCTGACCGCGGCAAACCTCGCTCATGAGGCGATCCATCTCGGGCAGTACCGCAAAATAGGCAGTGAGGGTTTCAAATGCGAATACAGCAGGGACATGGCCGGGTGCGGCGGCTGCCAGGATCGCGGTAATGCGTTGGAGAAGGAGGCCTATGAGTTCCAAGATCGAGTTACGCCAACTATCCGAGCTTACCTAAACCGACCACCCTTACAGCCTACGCAACCCAATGGTTCCCTGCCGTCGGGTGCAACAACGTTTCAGTGCGGCTGCCCGAACACCACCCAGCCGTTTGTTCCAGATCCTCAGTGCGCGAGCGGTGTCGCGGAGATCGCCATGTGTCCGGGCTTTTGCGGGAATGGCAGCGCTGTCACATATCACTGCCAGTAAAAGACCATACGCGACGGCCTCGACCTGACTTTAAAGTTGTGATGTCATTAGCTGACAGTAACTTATCAGGCTGACCCATGAGTAACCCTGCCGTATCGCATTGTTCCATCTGCCAGCACATCCAGATGGTCAAAGACCGTAGGCCCCACAACTGCGCCCAGGTTCTGCGCGCCCAGGTGATCGACCTGCGATCGCACCTGGACGCCAAGGAGAGCCAGCTGGCCGCTGCGCGTGGTGCGCTGGTGCTTATCCACCAAGTGCTCGGCAAGGACGCGCCCACCGCCGTACAGGCTGCGCTGCGGGTGCGTGGGTACGCCGATCGCATGGCCAACCTGGTGACGGCTGCACACCACCGGGCGACGCGCACTACGGTTGCGCTGGCGCTGCGGCTGGTGCGCCGGGGTGGCTCAAGGCGCGAGATAGAGCGCTCGATCGCCGCGCTCTGTGTGGATAACCCGTAGCTCGTGAGTAAGCTGGGCCGCAGCTGTATCCCTTCTACAACGGC
>NZ_DASVUM010000244.1:0-4438 GCF_036387035.1 Pseudomonas sp.
ATCAATCGCTGGAAGACCACCCAGCCAGAACAACGCCCACACCGCCGCCACAAAATGCCCCAGCAGACGCCACCGTGCCGCAATATGGCCGTGGTCGTCGAGAAAGCCCAACGCCGCGATCAAAGCGCCCGCGCCAAACAGGGCCAGAAACAGATCCCGCCCCAGCGACCCGGCATACAGCATGCAGACCAACGCTACCAGATAGCTGATGACAATCGCCACACCGCCGCCGCGCGGGGTCGGCAGGGTGTGCGAGCTTCTGCCGTTGGGGATATCGAGCAAGCTTTTGTGCAGCGCATACCGTCGCAGTACATGCGTCAGCGCAAACGAAAATACGACAACAGCAACCGCGACCCACCAATAATTCATGCTCGATCCGTAACCAGAAAATGCTCGACGGTCTTCTTCAGCCCGTCTTCAACCGAAACAGCGGGCTGCCACTGCAGCCGTTCGCGGTTTTTGCTGATGTCCACCCGCAGCGAACCCAGGACCCGCTCGGCCGCCGATTTGCGCCCCAACAGTGTGGCGCCGAGCATGATAAGGGATTCGGGGACGGGAATGAGCCAGCCCGAGGCGCGCATGTGCGATTTGAGGCGGCGGGCCAGTTCGGTCGTGGAGAGGTCCTGGCCATCACTGACAAGAAACACTTGGTTCGCCGCGCCAGGATGATCGATGCACACGCGGATCAAGTCGATCAGGTTATCCAGCGAAACGAGGCTGCGTGCATTGTTCACTGCGCCCAGTGGCAACGGTACGCCTTTGCGCAGCGTGCGCATCAGCTGCAGGAAGTTGGCTTTCACGCCAGGCCCGTACACCAGCACCGGACGGATGATCACCACCTCCATCGCCGAGCTGTTTGCCAGCGTCAGAAGGCCCTGTTCGGCCTCGTGTTTGGAGATCGCGTAGGGATCGCTCGGATTCGGAGCATCGTCCGGACGAAAGCACTCGCCCCGTGCAGTCGATTCGCCGCAGACTTTGATCGTACTGATGAAAATGAAACGCCGAACGCCTGCTGCAGCGGCCTGCTCAGCCAGATTCAGCGTGCCGAGGGTGTTGACCTCTCGGTACAGCGCAAGCGGGTCACCTGCGGTGTCGTGCATCACATGCACCCGTGCGGCCGCGTGCACGACCGTGTCGACGCCCTCCAGCAGCGCGTGCCAGGGAGTATCGGCGTTCAGCGCAGCTATGGTGCCCGTCGTTACGTTTGAGAAAGCGGTGCGCGTCTCGCGTCTGCTGATCGCGATGACGTGTGCGCCTGGAAGCTGTGCAAGGTGGTCAACCAGCGCTGTGCCTAAAAATCCCGAACTCCCTGTCACCAGGATTTTTCTGGTCATATTCAATCCATGCACATAATAATTTGCGGCCCATCAAGGCAGCCATTGCGAGCCAGCCGGGCCATTGTAGCGGATTGGCGTGCGGCCCTCACACTCACTGAGCGGGACCGCACGCCGGGTGCATCACTTACCGTTGATCAGCGCTTCAATCTCTTTGACCTTGGCCGCAACCAGCGCCGGGTCACGACGGCTTTCAACGTTCAGGCGCAGCAACGGCTCGGTGTTCGAACCGCGCAGGTTGAAACGCCATTCGGCGAACTCCAGACTGATGCCGTCGGTCTTGTCGATGTTCGAGCAAGACGGCGTGTAGTGCTCCAGGATCTTGGCGATGATGGATTTGACGTCTTCGACCTTGTAGTTGATTTCGCCGCTGCACGGGTAGGCGGCCATGCGCTCATCCACCAACTGGGAGAATTTCTTGCCGGAAACGGACATCAGCGCGGCGACCAACAGCCACGGGATCATGCCACTGTCGCAGTAGGCAAAATCACGGAAGTAATGGTGCGCGCTCATCTCGCCGCCATAGACGGCGTCTTCAAGGCGCATGCGCTCCTTGATGAAGGCGTGCCCGGTTTTGCACAGCACCGGCGTACCGCCCGCTTGCTCCACTTGATCGATGGTGTTCCAGGTCAGACGTGGGTCGTGAATGATCTTCGAGCCAGGGTGTTGCTTGAGCAACATCTCGGCCAGCAGGCCCACCAGGTAGTAGCCTTCGACGAAACGGCCCTGCTCGTCAAAGAAGAAGCAGCGGTCGAAGTCGCCATCCCACGCCAGGCCAAGGTCGCAACCGTGCTTAAGCAGCGCGTCGCGGGTAATGCTGCGGTTTTCCGGCAGCAGCGGGTTCGGCACGCCGTTGGGGAAGTTGCCATCGGGTTCGGCGTTGATGATGACCCACTCGAACGGCAGCTGGGAGCGGATAGCTTCAAGCGCAGGGCCAACGGCGCCATTGCCCGGATCGGCAAGGATCTTCAGGGGGCGAAGCTCGGCATCCTTGACGTACGTCAGCAGGTGCTCAATGTAGGCCGTCTTGTCCGGCCGGGACTGGACGCTGCCGGGCTGAGCGGCAACCTCGCCGAAATCGCCGGCATCGACGCGCTGGCGAATGGCATCAAGCCCGGTGTCACCGCTGATGGGCCGCGACGATTTCTGAACCAGTTTCATGCCGTTATAACCCTTGGGGTTATGACTGGCCGTGACCATCACGCCACCGTCTGCTTCGTAGTGGCTGGTGGCAAAGTAGACTTCTTCGGTGCCGCACAGGCCGATGTCGATGACATCGGCGCCGGCTTCCTGGATGCCTTTGATCAACGCCTGAGCCAGGGCGGGGCTTTCAAGACGCATGTCTCGGCCCACCACGATATGCCTGGCGCCCAGTTCAACCACCATGGACCGGCCGATGCGGTACGCGATGTCGTCATCTAGATCATTAGGCACTTGACCACGAATGTCGTAGGCCTTGAAGCAGCGGGTCTGAAGAGCGGGAAAGTCGGAATTCATGTGTAAAAACCTATGCGACGAAAAAACCCGAAGGTTCCTCTGTTCAGTAGAAGCAGCTCGACGGACGAACTGCACGCAACCCTCGCGCCTGAAAGCTTGAGGCGTGGGTTAGGCATTAAAAAAGGAGATTAGTTATAGGCGCGCTTGTAATTATCTTCAACGCAAGCGTTGAGGGAGTTGGCGCGCAGGGATTTTATCAGGGCAGACGTGACGCTTTGGGCTTCCTGCGCAGACGCGCGACTGAAACCAACAGCGGGCCAATCAACATGCCCACCAACAGCGCAAGGATCACCGGCACGGCGACAGGCAACTCGGGCGCATTCCAGCCGAAGAATACCAGTGCAGCGGCCTGTTGGTTTTCCAGCACAAATACAACTATCGCCGCTGCGATCAACAGGGCGATAACTAAAAAGATCAGACGCTTCACATTTCGCATGAAAACTCCTCAAAGAGCTATTGGAGCTCATGCTCCTCTTCTTCGTTCACCCGGTCGCGGAGCTCTTTGCCTGGCTTGAAGTGAGGGACGAACTTGCCGTCGAGACTGACAGACTGACCTGTCTTGGGATTACGGCCTACACGAGGCGCGCGATAGTGCAGAGAGAAGCTGCCGAAACCGCGTATTTCAATACGGTCCCCCGTCGCCAGGCACTGCGACATCTGCTCAAGCATGGTCTTGATGGCCAGCTCCACATCCTTGGATGAGAGCAGTCCTTGATGGGTGACAATTCGTTCGATCAACTCCGACTTCGTCATATTTTTCCCTTCTTTTTCAAGCAGCTAGGTAAAGCGCTTTGAAGGTTTTAGCATGACCTGAAGCTTTTGAACAGTCCGTCTCCTGACTTAAATCAGCCAGGCTTGAAGATCATCAACGCCGTACCGCTGAATCCCCCATGAACCGTGGCGCAGGGCTGTCTTGCGCGTCGCTGGCGCCCGGAATCGCGAGCGCTGGCAGAACGAGCCTCATGAATACGCACCCACAAAAAAGGGCGACCGAAGTCGCCCTTTTTGAATGGTCAGACAGAACTCAGTTCTGTTTTTCCATTTGCGCACGCAGCAGGTCACCCAGAGTGGTAGGACCAGTGCTTTCAGCGGTTTCAGGCTTGCTACGCAGGCTCTGAATCGCTTCTTTCTCGTCTTCAACGTCTTTCGACTTGATGGACAAGCTGATCACGCGGCTCTTGCGGTCAACGCTGATGATCTTGGCTTCGATCTCTTCGCCTTCTTTCAGAACGTTGCGCGCGTCTTCAACGCGGTCACGGCTGATTTCGGAGGCTTTGAGGGTCGCTTCGATGTCGTCGGCCAGAGTGATGATGGCGCCTTTGGCGTCAACTTCTTTAACGATACCGCGAACGATAGCGCCTTTGTCATTGACAGTGACGTACTCGGAGAACGGATCGCTTTCCAGCTGCTTGATGCCCAGCGAGATACGCTCACGCTCTGGATCAACCGACAGGATCACGGTGTCAAGCTCGTCGCCCTTCTTGAAACGACGTACGGCTTCTTCGCCCACTTCGTTCCAGGAGATGTCGGACAGGTGAACCAGGCCGTCGATGCCGCCGTCCAGACCAATGAAGATACCGAAATCGGTGATCGACTTGATGGTGCCG
>NZ_DASVUM010000245.1:0-4705 GCF_036387035.1 Pseudomonas sp.
GGTGCGATCATCGGCACGATCATGGTCGGCAACGTGCTGCGCATCATCATGCCGGCCCAGCGCGCGCTGGTCGCCGCCATCGCCGAGAACCGCACGCCGGACCCGTCGCTGCCCGCCAAAGGATTGCTGCGTTCACGGCACAACAACTACTTCACCCTGCCCGTGCTGTTCATCATGATCAGCAACCACTTCCCGAGCACTTACGGCAGTCAGTACAACTGGCTGATTCTGGCCGGAATCGCGGTGTGTGCGGTGTTGGTCCGCCACTACTTCAACACCCGTCACAACAGTCACAAATACGCCTGGGCCTTGCCGGTCGGTGCGCTGGGGATGATGTGTCTGGCCTACGTCACCGGCCCGGCGCAAATGCCCCACGGCCCGGACGTGGCGGCGAAGATCCAATACCAGCCGCTGCCGGGCACGGCCATTGGCGGCCATCGCGCCGACGAGCCGAAGCCTGAGGTCGCGCCAGCGCCTGTCGCAGCGGCGCCTGCCACTGCGACAGCTGCGGCGCAGCCGGCACAGGCCAGCACCGGCGGCGTGGATTTCGAAAAAGTGCACAGCGTGATTCAGGAACGTTGCGCGGTCTGCCACTCGGCCAAGCCGACCAGCCCGCTGTTCAGCAGCGCGCCGGGCGGGATCATGTTCGACACGCCGCAACAGATTCAGCAACTGGCCCCGCGCATTCAGGCCCAGGCCGTGACCGCGCAAATCATGCCGCTGGGCAACATCACCCAGATGACCCAGCAGGAACGTGACCTGCTGGGGCAATGGATCGATAAAGGGGCGCAGACGAACTGATCGGCTGGCTGCACGTTCATGGACGAATCAATCTCCTACAACAACAGCGTTCCATCGCCCTGCCACACCGGGCGTACTCATAAAATAAAAACAATGAGGTGTTGCATGTCCGAGTCCACTCACGCGCGCATCCCTGCCGCGCCGCCACGACAGCCCCTGCCACTGCTGCAACTGATTCTGGTGGGCCTGCAACACGTCCTGTTGATGTACGGCGGTGCCGTCGCGGTGCCGCTGATCATCGGACAGGCCGCCGGGCTTTCCCGGGAAGAAATTGCCTTTCTGATCAACGCCGACTTGTTGGTGGCCGGCATCGCCACGGTGGTGCAATCCTTGGGCATCGGTCCGCTGGGCATCCGTATGCCGATCATGATGGGCGCCAGTTTCGCCGCCGTCGGCAGCATGGTGGCAATGGCCGGAATGAGCGGCGTCGGCCTGCCAGGCATCTTCGGCGCGACCATTGCTGCGGGCTTCTTCGGCATGCTGATCGCTCCGTTCATGTCAAAGATCGTGCGCTTCTTTCCGCCGCTGGTGACCGGCACCGTGATCACCTCGATCGGCCTGTCGCTGTTTCCCGTGGCGGTCAACTGGGCGGGCGGCGGCAGCAAGGCCGTGAGCTTCGGCGACCCGGTCTACCTCGGCGTCGCCGCGCTGGTGTTGCTGACCATCCTGCTGATCAACCGCTTCATGCGCGGGTTCTGGGTGAATATCTCCGTGTTGATCGGCATGGGCCTGGGCTACATCCTCTCCGGCTTCATCGGCATGGTTGACCTCAGCGGTCTGGGTCAGGCCGAATGGGTAAAGGTGGTCACGCCGCTGCACTTCGGCATGCCACAGTTCAGCCTCGCGCCGATCCTGTCGATGTGCCTGGTGGTGGTGATCATTTTTGTCGAATCCACAGGGATGTTCCTCGCGCTGGGCAAGATCACCGACCGCGAAGTCACCCCCGGCATGCTGCGCCGCGGCCTGTTGTGCGACGCCGCCGCCTCGTTTCTGGCGGGCTTTCTCAACACCTTCACCCATTCCTCGTTTGCGCAGAACATCGGCCTGGTGCAGATGACCGGCGTGCGCTGCCGCTCGGTGACCATCGTCGCGGGCGGGTTCCTCATCGTCCTCAGCCTGCTGCCTAAAGCGGCGTATCTGGTCGCCTCGATCCCGCCTGCGGTGCTGGGCGGCGCGGCCATCGCCATGTTCGGCATGGTCGCCGCCACGGGGATCAAGATCCTTCAAGAGGCGGACATCTCCGATCGGCGCAATCAGCTGTTGGTGGCCGTGAGCATCGGCATGGGCCTGATTCCGGTGGTGCGCCCCGAGTTCTTCAGCCAACTGCCTTTATGGATGGGGCCGATCACCCACAGCGGTATCGCCATGGCGACATTGAGCGCGGTGCTCCTGAACCTGCTGTTCAACGTGCTGGGCGGTGCCGAGCGTGCGGCCATGGCCGGGCCACTGCATTCGCATTGACCGGTTGCCCTGTTTTCGACGGGAGTGCTCTGTGACAGAGCACTTGAGCACGGCCGCGCGAGTCAGTATCCTCCGCCGCCGCGTGAATTGGACCCAATAACAACACCGCCACTCACCTGACTGACCGGACAACGCTCCGGTCAGCCCGTGCAGGCTCCAGACGGCATCAACGAATCGACCATTCGACTGTTTGTAAAACAGCCGGCAGGACCTTTTTGTCTCTTTTTCAAGGTGTTGGCTCAGCTCTTGCTATTCATCCAAAGCTGACCAAACAGACAACTTAGTTAACCAAAAACCAAGGCGCCACAACAGAGCGTCAGCCTGCAAAACAACGACGTCTATCCAAGGGAATCATTACATGAACCGCACACTTTCCAGCCTGATGGCCGCCAGCAGCCTGTTTGCCGCCACTCCTGCGTTGTCGGGTGATTTGCTGCAGTGGCAGAGCAACAGCCTGACTTACCTCAACGGCAAGAACTTCGCCGTGAACCCTGAGAGCCAGCAGACGTTCACCTACGAACATGCCGATGGCTGGAAATACGGCGATAACTTTGTCTTCCTCGATTACATCAGCTACAACGGCAAAAAGGACGGCAGCCTGGGTAACGCATCAACCTACGGCGAGATCTCCCCTCGCCTGTCGATGGGCAAGATCTTCAACCAGTCCTTCCAATTAGGGCCCATCACTGACGTGCTGCTGGCCACGACTTACGAGTTTGGCGAAGGCGACGTCGAGTCGTATCTGATCGGTCCCGGTTTCGATTTGAAGATCCCGGGCTTCGATTACTTCCAGCTGAACTTCTACAAGCGTTACAACGACGGCCACCGCGCCGGTTACGGCGCCTGGCAGATCACCCCGGTCTGGTCTTACACCATTCCCGTGGGCAAGTCCGACATACTGATCGACGGTTTCATGGACTGGGTGGTGGACAACAAACAGTCCAACAGCAAAGGCGATTACCACTCCAACCTGCACTTCAACCCGCAGATCAAATACGACTTGGGCAAGGCGCTTAACCTCCCCGACCGGCAGCTGTATGTGGGCGTTGAGTACGATTACTGGAGTAACAAGTACGGCATCAACGACACGCGCTCTTTCGACACCGACCAGAATACGGCGAGTTTACTGGTGAAAGTGTTCTTCTGATCGCTTCGGGACGGTGCTGGCAAGCGCCTTCGCAGGCCGTTGGCATGGGCCGTCCACTGCAGAATGCCCGGCGCATTGCGCGTCGGGCTTAATGCGCTTTTCATTTTCATACGACCGATTTTTAACTTCCGCTCCGGGATGATAGGCACCGTCGGCCACTGTCGGGCAGACACTCGAACCTTCCTGTCTGAACCACCCGGTAATCACAATGAACAAACTTCCGCAGATTACGCTCGCGTTCTGGGTCATGAAAATCTGTGCCACCACGTTAGGCGAAACAGCAGGCGACTTGCTGTCGATGACCCTCGACGTGGGCTACCTCATCAGCTCTCTGATTCTGATCAGCGTGTTTGTCGTTACGCTCATCACCCAACTTGCGTCCAGACGCTATAACCCCGCGTTGTATTGGTTAGTCATCCTTTCCACCAGCACAGCGGGCACCACCATGTCCGACTTCATGGACCGCACGCTCGGGCTGGGTTATGCGGCGGGCTCGGCCATTCTCGTGGCGATCCTGCTCGCTATCTTCTCGGTCTGGTACTGGAGCGAGCGATCGCTGTCAGTCAGCCGCGTCACGACGCTGAAAGCCGAGTTGTTCTACTGGTTCGCAATTCTGTTCTCGAACACGCTGGGCACGGCACTGGGCGACTTCCTGGCGGATGACTCGGGGCTGGGTTTTATGGGCGGCGCATTGCTGATCGGTTCGGCAATCGCCGTGGTGGTGGTGCTCCACTACACCACGCGGCTGTCGTCGGTGGCTTTGTTCTGGATCGCTTTCGTGCTGACCCGTCCGTTCGGGGCGACGCTGGGCGACGTGCTGACAAAGCCCCATGAGAAAGGCGGTCTGGACTTTGGCACGGTGGGCTCGTCAATGGTGCTGCTGGGTATTTTGATGCTGCTGGTGGGCGCCGCGATGTACTACAACCGCAAACCCGCGCCGGCTTATGCCTCGATCACTAACGAGTGATGGCAAGCGTCGGAGCGAACTGACCGTGGGCGTGCCTGTGACCGTCGTTCGTCAGCCCTCGCAACACGGCTGATGTTCAGCTGTCGCAGGCAAGCACCGTGGCATGCTGCCTACCCTCTCAGGAATGCCCTTCCCACGGCAGCGGCTTGCCCGCTCTAACCCTCGCATTCAGCGAGCGCAACAGGTCAAGGGGATCGCGGTCTTTCATCGCATGACTCTGCTCGTCGACCCAGGTCATGACCTGCTGGCGGTCGAGCGTCGGCCGACGGTGCAGGATTTCCACCAGCTGCCGCTCGCAATGCTGGGCATACGCAACGACGCTGGAAAAC
>NZ_DASVUM010000246.1:0-26191 GCF_036387035.1 Pseudomonas sp.
GACCGAGGTCACGTACTCGGAAGAGTGCCCGTCAGGGTCATTTGGCCAGTGCAGCAACGCGCAGGTCGCCAATATGCCTTATCGGCAGAACATTCACTATTACGGCGTGGCCAGTGACGCGGCGTTTCTCAAACCCTTCTGTGAGCAGCAGAGCAAAGGCGTCTGGAAAAACCAGTAAGGTAACCGGCATGCAGCGTCGCTACGCCGCATCGCCGTACCAGTCGCCAAACGGGTCAGGCATCAAGCGCCAGCTTGCCACGCCGGCGGCCATCTCGGCTTCCGTCAGCAGGCATTCGTCCAGCTCGATCGTCAGCCGGCCGAAGTCTATGTTCTGACCGATGAACACCAGTTCCTGACGGCAATCGCCGGTCTCGGCCTCCCAGCTCCTCATGATCACCTGGGTACTGTCGTCATCCTGCGGCCACTGCGCCTTGGGCACGAAACGCCACCAACGGCCCGCGAAGCCATGTCGCATCAATCCGCCCGCCTGCGACCAACTGCCAGCGTCCTCATGCTTGTTCGCCAGCCAGAAAAAGCCCTTTGAGCGCAGCAACCGGCCGTTCTCCCAAGGCGCATTGAGGAAGTCGAAAAAACGCTGAGGGTGAAAAGGCCGACGGGCCCGATAGGCCGTGGACGCGATGCCATACTCCTCGGTCTCCGGCGCGTGCTCGCCACGCAATTCCGTGAGCCAGCCCGGCGCCTGGGCCGCACGCTCGAAATCAAAGCGGCCGGTGTCGAGTACCTTGCCGAGGGGCACAGCGCCCATGACCATCGGCAGAATCTCTGCCTGGCTGTTGAGACGTCGTAAAATCGCCATCAGCTCTCGACGATCGGTTGAGCTGATCAGGTCGATCTTGCTGATCAGGATCACATCGGCGAACTCCACCTGCTCAATCAGCAGATCAGTGATCGATCGGTCGTCGTCCTCGCCCAGCGTTTCGCCGCGCGTCACCAGGCTTTCAGCAGCGTTGAAGTCTTGGAGGAAATTCAGGCCATCGACCACCGTCACCATCGTGTCGAGCCGGGCGACATCGGCCAGGCTCCGGCCCTGCTCATCGCGAAAGGTAAACGTCTCGGCCACCGGGAGCGGCTCGGAAATCCCAGTGGACTCGATCAACAAATAGTCGAAGCGGCCCTCATGGGCCAGCCGACTAACCTCTTCCAGCAGGTCTTCACGCAAGGTGCAGCAGATGCAGCCGTTGCTCATCTCCACCAGCTTTTCTTCCGCTCGATTCAGGCTGACGTCCCGCTGCACTTCGCTGCCGTCGATATTGATCTCGCTCATGTCATTGACGATGACAGCGACGCGCAGATTATCGCGGTTGCGCAGGATGTGATTCAGCAGGGTGCTTTTACCAGCGCCAAGGAAGCCGGAAAGGACGGTAACGGGGAGACGGTTCATGAAGGTTTCACCAAAGTGCGGATGCGTTCCTTTTTTACGTTATAGTATAACGATACACGCATGCTAACTCTTTTTCAGGCGGCTTCATGATTCGGATGTTTTGGCTGTTGATAGGGTGCCTGGCGTTACTGAGTTCACAGGCATTCGCCATGCCGCCCTCGCCCAGGCTGGACAAGGCGCTGTGTACCCGCACCGCGACGCTATTGGCCTGCATCGATGCCGATAACAATACGTACAGCGTGGCGCTGGCGGGGAAAACCCTGTTCCTGCGCGGCTACGAGAGTGCGGGCAATCGCCGCTGGGCTCAGACTAATAGCCGCTACGGCCCGCTGACGTTTTTTACCGGGCTGGCATCGGATGGCGAAACCTGGGTGGGGTATGTCCAGAAGATAGGCTGGACGACGATCACTCGGGTGTCCAGTTCCACCGGAAGCCGGACCAAAATCACTTGCGACCGAGTGATGGGCTGTCGTTGAGCCCAGCCGCTGGGACGTTTCAAGACGAGCGAATCCGCTCTCCCGCTCCACGGCAAGGCGTCGTCAGACCAGCGCTTCATTCGCCTTCTGTTCCTGGCGCCACGCCACGTAAGAACCGGCGGGCGGATTGCGTTGAAAGTAGCGCTGCAGGCCCTCAAACAAACCATCCGCCACGGCCTGTTGATGACGTGCAGTGACCAGGCGCTGGCTGTCGCGGCTGTTGGAAATGAAGCCGGTCTCGACCAGAATCGACGGCACATCCGGCGACTTCAGCACCGCAAACCCAGCCTGTTCCACGCGCTTTTGATGCAACGTCGTGACCCCTTCCAGGCTGCCGAGCACGGTGTGACCCAACTCCAGGCTGGCGGCAATCGTGGCGTTCATCGACATGTCGAGAATCACACCTGCCAGCATCGGGTCCTTGTCTTTCAGGTTCAACAGGCTGGTCGCGCCGATCAGGTCGGCGCCGTTTTCACGCTGGGCCATGAAGCGCGCCGTTGCCGATGTCGCGCCGTTCTCCGACAGTGCAAACACCGACGCGCCGGAGGCGGTCAGCCGTGGGGCGGCGTCAGCGTGGACCGAGATGAACATGTCGGCGTTGTATTTGCGCGCAATGTCCACGCGCTTTCGCAACGGGACGAAGAAGTCGTCGTTGCGAACCAGGCGCACATCAAAACCCTTCTCGCGCTTCAAACGCTTGGCGAGCAACTGCGCGATGGACAGCACCACGTCTTTCTCACGCTCCCCCTTCGAGCCGACTGCCCCAGGGTCCTTGCCGCCGTGGCCTGCGTCGACGACGACCATAATGTCGCGCTTGGCACGGTCTCGTCCCGAGGTTTGCGCAGGCGCTTCCTTTACAGTCGGTGAAGCTGCTGCCAACTGAACAGGCGCGCGTGACAGTACGTCATGGCCCAGATCAAGCACCAGCCGGTTGCCCTGCGCGCCTTCGGGCCCCAGCAGGAAGCTGTTGATCTGCACGTGTGACGTGAGATCGAGGACGATGCGCGTGTCGCTCTGGCCAAAGTGACCGGAACGAATTGACTTAATCGGCGTGTTTTCCAGCGCGAGTTGGCTGAAGTTGCCCTCCAGGCGCGCCCCGCTGACATCGATGATGATGCGTTCAGGCGCGCTGAGGGTGAAGGTCTTGTACTGCACCGGGCCACTCAGATCGAACACGAGCCGTAGCTTGCTATCGGAACGCCACAGGCGTGCGTTCCGAATCTGCGTTGCGTTGACTGAGAATGGAAGCGCGAAGGCGGCGCTGGCCAAAAGCATGTTGAGCAGCATTTGACGTCGGTGCATGGCACGTTCCGAAGGCGAAGAGCATCCCGGCTCAGATGGACAGTATTGGTTACAATATAACAGCCGGAATATCTAACAAAGATGAAGCTTTTTATAAGATTGGCGGCGCTTTAAGTGAGTTTACTCAATGGCTAAGACGAAAAAGCTCATGTGAAACAGCAGCATGTTCCACGTGGAACATCCACCTGCTCACACAAACAAAAACGCCCTGACAAGTCAGGGCGTTTGATTCAACCGATGGATCAGGTTCTCGGTTTCACGGTGCCGCATTGCTGCCCAAGCCAAACAGCGCGTGTGTCCATGCTCCCGTTTTGTTGCTGGCCTGTCGCGTTGAACGAGCCAATGACATGGGTATTGAACTCACGATCACTGAGGAACCGCGCGGTGCCAGTGCCCTGAGCGCGAGGACAGCTGAATTTGAATTTCCAGGTAGCACCTGTCCGTTCAGTGATCTGCTGGGTGCAACCGGACTTCGGATCGGTGAGCGGGATCTCCTCATTCTTAACCTGATCTTGCGTCAGGCAAATGCGTACGCCCTTCCCACCCAAAGTAACGCCTTGTTTTTCCAGCATTTGCTCCATGGCCGCCCGCTGCTGCGGCGCCATCATTTGCAACTGGGACAACATGACTTGCAGGTCCGGCATCTGCTGGCCGTCCACCTGCATGTTGCTGGAGCTCAGCTCCCACAGTCCGGGTTGCAGGACTTGCGCCTGAGCGAAGGGCGCAGCCAGACAAACCATCAACGCCAGTACGCGCTTTTTCATGAATTGGGTTTCCTTTTTTATTCTGAGGCAACTTGATGCGACCTGCTTGCAGGTCACCTATCGATGACGGTTAGACGGCAGATCGGGTAGCCAGTTGCACGGCCAATAAAATAGCGACAATCCCGGCGCGGTGTGGTCTGTTAGACACCAATAAGCTCATAGCACAAGGTTGCGCATGGATTATCACAGCCCGTATTTCTTTGGCTATTTGCTCGGTTTTACTCACCTGCTGGGCATTGTCGCAGCAATCCACGCGTTACTCACAGTGCGCACTGCCCAAGGTTCAATTGCCTGGGCGATGCCCCTTATCTTTATCCCCTACGTTTCCCTCATCCCGTATCTGGTTTTCGGAAGGAGCACTTTCGACGCCTATATCAAAGCGCGTCGTCAGGCGAACACTGAGATGCGCGCAGCGATCGCCGATTTCAACTGGAAGCCATGGATTGAAGAGGCAGTCGCAGCGCGGCGGTCGGACGCATACCGGTCGCTGCGCGCGATGCCTAAATTAGGGCGCACGCCTTGCCTGGCGAACAACGAAGTGAGGTTGTTGATTAACGGCGATGAAACATTCGGCGCGATCTTCGACGCCATTAAAAAAGCCAGGCAGGTGGTGTTCGTTCAGTTCTTCATCATCCACGACGACGACCTGGGCCGGCGCCTGCAATCGCTGTTGCTGGAAAAGGCCGCTGAAGGTGTGGCCATTCATGTGCTCTACGATCGCATCGGCAGCCATGCGCTGCCAGCGAGCTACGTTGAAAAGTTGCGCGCCGGTGGCGTGCAGATCAAAGCGTTCGCGACCCGGGGTGGCTGGCTGACACGTTTCCAGATCAACTTCCGTAACCATCGTAAGATCGTGGTGATCGATGGCGCTGAAGGCTTCGTCGGCGGGCACAATGTCGGCGATGAATACCTTGGCCTCAAGCCTCCGCTGGCGCCATGGCGCGACACCCACGTCGCCGTTGTCGGACCTGTGGTGGCGTGTCTGCAGGAATCGTTTGCCGAGGATTGGTACTGGGCGACCCGTGAGATACCGCCACTGATCCTGCCGAACAGCTACCCGGAAGACGGCGTGCTGTGCCAGCTACTGGCCAGCGGCCCCGCCGATGCACAGGAAACCTGCTCGCTGTTTTTCGTCGAAGCGATTCACGCGGCAACCGAGCGGGTGTGGATCACGACACCCTATTTCATTCCTGACGAGGCCGTGTCGGCCGCACTGAGGCTGGCGGTTCTGCGAGGTGTTGATGTGCGCCTGTTGCTGCCGTCGCGTCCCGACCACTACACGGTGTATGCCGCCTCCAGCCTGTTCGCGTTCGAGGCTGTCCGCGCAGGCGTTCGTATTTTTCGCTACAAACCCGGTTTCCTGCATCAGAAGGTGGTGCTGGTCGATAACGCGATCTCGGCGATTGGTAGCGCCAATCTGGACAACCGCTCATTCCGGCTTAACTTCGAACTCATGCTGCTAACGGTGGATGAAGATTTCGCACGGGAAGTTGAAGCCATGTTGATTAATGACTTCGCGCTCTCCCACGAAATCTCCAGCCAGGAAAGCAAAGAGACCCATCATTTGCAGCAGCTGGGAATGCGGGTAGCGAGGCTCATTTCGCCTATCCTCTGAGCGGAATTGCACACAGCCTGCGGCAGCAAACCTCAGGTCTACGTCCGCGACGCCCGGGTTTCACGCGTACAGATCGTCCCGCGTCAGCGGCAAATCATGGCTACCATCCGCATGCGGCTTGACCGCCAGTATCTGATGCAGATTGATCCAGCCCTTGGAGAATGCGTACGAGCAGCCAGCGAGGTATAGCCGAAAAATCCTCAGCGCGTGCTCCGGTACCATGGCAGCGGCGACGCTGAGCTTCTCCTCGAGGCGAGCGCTCCAGTGTTCGAGCGTCTTGGCGTAATGCAGGCGCAGGCTTTCCACATCCACCACCTCCATGCCCGCCTCGCTGACGAAGGCGGTGATCATCGAGAGGTGCGGCAGTTCACCGTTCGGGAACACGTAGCGATCGATGAAGTCACCCGCGCCGCGACCGACAGGACGCCCATCGGTGTGCTTGGCGGTGATGCCGTGGTTCATGACCAGGCCGCCCTCCCTCACCGCATCAAACAGGCATTTCGCGTACAGCTCGAGATTGGCGTGGCCGACATGCTCGAACATGCCGACGCTGATGACTTTGTCGAAGCGGCCGTCTTGAGGCAGATCCCGATAGTCGAGCAGCTGCAGTTCGACCCGGTCCTCCAGACCCTCGGCGCGGACACGTTCCTGCGCCAATGCCAGTTGCTCGCGGCTCAGTGTGATGCCGAACACCTTGACGCCATACTCACGCGCGGCAAAGCGGGAAAGCCCGCCCCAGCCACAGCCGACGTCGAGCAGGTACTCGCCCGGTTTGAGGCGCAGCTTGCGGCAGAGATGATGAAACTTGTCTTGCTGCGCCTGCTCCAGCGTCTCGTTGCCCGTCTTAAAGTAGGCGCAGGAGTAGACCATCTCCCGATCCAGCCAGAGCTGGTAAAAGTCGTTGGACAGGTCGTAGTGGTAGGAAATGGACGCGGCGTCGGTAGCCTTGTCATGCTCAGTGCGTACAGGAGGGTGGTCGTCGTCCTCGTCCACCAGCGCTTTGGTCAGCTCATCACAGACCCGCACGACTTCGCTGATGGAGCCTTCCAGCTCAAGTCGCCCTTCTACAAAGGCGCTGCCAAGAAGATCGAGGCTTGGGTGCGTGAAATCGGAGACAAGCGCCGGGTCCTTGACCACGATCGTGACGCTGGGATCACTCCCCAGATCGAGCTGGTTTCCGTCCCACAGCCTTAGACGCAGCGGCAAATGAAGGTTCTGTAACGCCGGTGGAAGTTGCGCGAGCATATGAAATCCCCCTGATCCAGCTAACGGAAAAGGGTAGTCCATAACCGACCCCAGCCAAGGAGTCGTCAGGCAATCGGCTGTTGAACGACGACGAATCTACAACGGGTACGACCGTGTGCCCCAGAATTCGAGCCAATGAGACGCCTGCAAATGGAGCACCCCCGACAAGACTGAGGATAATTTGTAACAGAGTGCCTCAAAGCTCAAGCAAATTTTAATACTTAGCGAAGCGGTCTAAGCCGGTGCTTTCACGGAAGCACCGGGAATTCAGGGTTAGGAGGGTGTATGAAATTTTGCAATCGGCTCGTGGAAACGCAGTAAACGTCCGGCGTTGCCGAGCACCAGCAGCGTGCTGAGGTTATGCAGGACCGCGGCGATCATGGCGCCTGCGGCGCCCAGCACACCGAAAGCGGCCATGGCAACAATGGCGAGTGTCCAACCAAGGCCGATGATCACGTTCACCTGCAAGGTGTGTCGGCATTGGCGGCTCAGTCGCACGCACGTGCCCAAGCGGCGCAGGTCACTGCCGATCAAGACGATATCGGCAGAGGCCAACGCGATGTCCGCCCCGCCTGCCCCCATCGCGACGCCAACCACTCCAGCCTTCAGCGCGAGGGAATCGTTGATGCCATCCCCGACCACCATCGGCCGAAAGCCGTTTTTGATTTCGCTCATGACTCGGTTGAGCTTGTCCTCGGGCAATGCTTGAGCGTGGATATCGCTGATGCCGACCTCGTGGCCCAGGCTGTCGGCGACACTTTGGCGATCCCCCGTCAGCAGCAACTGCCGCCCCATCCCCAGCTCGCGCAACTCACTCAGCGCCTGACGTGCCTCGGGCTTGAGACTGTCGGCCAGCAGGAGCCAGGCCAGAAAGTGGCCATTCACCGCCAGGCCGGCAATCGGGCCGTCATGATCAGGAACGGGTGAGGTTGCGATGCCCAACTGCGCGAACAGCTCTGGCCGTCCCAACGCGGCTTCGCCCCGAGCTGTCTTGGCAACGACGCCCAGCCCCTGGCGCTCGCGAATGTCGTTCAGCGCAAGGAGATGATCCTTGTCCACCAAATTGGCCAGCGCGCGGCTGACCGGATGGCTGCTGGCCGAGCCCAGACTTGCCGCCAGCGCGATCACGTCTTCGCCCGCACCCTCCTCGGCCTGAACCGATTGCAGACGCAAGCTGCCGTACGTCAGCGTGCCGGTTTTGTCGACAACCAGCGAGGTCAGGTCGGCCAGCTCTTCGAGAAATGCTGAACTGCGGATCAGAATGCCGTGGCGCGCCGCGACAGCAATCCCCGCGATAGCCGTCGCCGGCGCCGACAGCACCAACGCGCAAGGGCACGCGGCGACCAACACCGCCAGCATCGCCTGCGCGTTGTTGGTGATGAACCAGGTCACGGCCGCGATCAGCAGCACCAACACCATGTAGCTGCCGGCGTATTTCTCTAACAGGCGAGTAATGGGCGGCTTCGAGCGCTCAGCGCTTTGCATCAGCGCGATGACCTTGCCCAGCGTCGACTCGTTGCCGATACGCGTTACTTCGATACGCAGCAGCCCATCAAGGTTGATCGCGCCGCCAAACACCTCCATGCCGACGCGCGCTTCGAGCGGAACCGACTCGCCAGTGATCGGTGCCGTATCGAGGCTGGCCTGCCCCGAGATCACCAACCCGTCAGCCGGCACGCGGTCGCCAGCGCGCACTTCGACGCGATCACCGGCGGCCAGCGTGCCGTTGTCGACTTCACGGACCGTTCCGTCCTTGTCGATCAACCGGGCATGGCTGCGGGTCAGACGGCCCAACGCCCGGATGGCTTCCTGGGAGCCAATGACGCTGCGCTCTTCGAGCACGTGACCGAAGATCATGATGATGGGCAGTAGCGCGGCGGTCATCAGATCGCCAGTCGCCCAGGCGCCGAGCATGGCGAGTGCGATCAGCTGGTCGGTGATGCCGTGCAGGCTGGGGTGACGCAGGCTGTGCCAGCCGGCGCTCACCACGGGAATGGCCACCAACAACGAAGCAGCGCCCAACAGCAACTGGCTGACGCCGACTTGCTCGGGCGAAAAGAATCGCCAGACCAGTCCCAACGCGAGCAACCCCAGGGCAAGCATCGCGAGCGTCAATTGGCGCGCTGCGCTGCGCTGTTCTCGACCGGTGAGCATGCTGCCAGGCACGGCTGGCGCGTCGTGATCGTGATCGTGATCGTGATCGTGATCGTGATGTTGGGAATGATTGTGTAGCGCTTCGCCACTCATTTGTCAGCTCCCTGAATGATCAGGCGGGAATCATCGCGGGGGTCGACCGTGGTCACAGAACCCGCCTGTTTCAGGATCGCCGGCACCCGCTCGCGGTAGATCCGCAGCAGCAGTCCGGGATCGCTCTTGTTCTGGATCGACTGCGCCAGCCCGGTCACCGCAGCGGTATCGGTCTGCGCCTTGGCCAGCCGTTCGGACGCTTGGGCGTGGGCCACCTGCAGTGTGCGGTCGGCCTGCTGATTGGCAGTCTGGTTAAGTTTTTCTGCGTCAGTGCGCGCGTTCGCGACAGCCTGATCGGCCTGCTGGCTGGCGGTGAGCACCGCGTTGAACGCGTTCACCGCCGCGGCCGGAAGGCTGGACTGGACGTCGACTCGCACGACCTCGACGCCCAGACCGACGCCGGTGGACATCAGCTCGCCGAGTTGCGCATTGATGCCTTGTACCAGGTCACCGCGCAGACGTTCGCGACGCTCGGCGGACTGGCTGTCAGACCCCACCAGCTCGGGGCGCGCCACCAGAATGGTGTCCAGGTCGCGAGCCGCAGTGAGGCTCACAGCGCTGCGGTTGACCAAGCGATCCAGGGCCGGCAACACGTGCTCGCCTTGCAGCACGAACGCCCGAGGGTCCGTCACTTTGTAGTACGCCGTCACGTCGAGTTGTACGACGCCGGCGTCGCCCGTCAGAAGATAGCCCGAGCCCGCCAGGGCGTCGCTCATTGGCGTCGCGAAACTGGTCACCTTGTCGGCGGCCAACGCAGTGGGCGAGCGCAACAGCGTTTCGACATGCCGCTCGATCACGCGGTCAGCGGAAGGCAGCAGCACCACTTGCTCGAACGGTTGCGGCCAGGCGAGCAGTAGACCGGCGTTTTGCACGCGGTCCAGCTCGCCGAAGCGAAACACCACGGCGCGGTTTTGCGGATCGATTTCCCGCACATTGGAGACCGCCCAGCCGAGCGCCGCCAGCAGGGTCACGGCATACAGCCCCAGAAACGCCAGCCGACTGGCCTGCAGCCACGGGCTGTTCACCACCGGCCGCTCGATCTGCGCAGCGTCTTGCTCGGTCATGGCTGCGTTCCAGCCTTGCCATCCAGCGTCGGCGGACCCTCCACAAGGACCCGGAACGGCGCAGCATCGGTGCGCAGAATCAGCTTGGTGCTAGGCCCTACTACGGTGCCGAGGGTGTCCAGCGAGCGCAGTAAGTTGTACAGCTGCGGCGAACCGGCGTAAGCGCGGCCGTAGATCTGCGCCGCTTCGACGCGTGATTGCGCTTCGATGTCGGCAGCTTTCACGGTGGCGTCGGCCTCGACGATGCGCGCGTCGCGTTCGGCGGCGGAACGGATCTGCGCCGCCTCGCGCTTGCCGATGGCGGTGCGCTCGGTGGCAATGGTCTCGCGTTCAGCGCGCATGCGGTCGACCGTCGCGTTGAGCGTCACCGAGGGCAACGTAAGACGTTCCACCCCCACTTGCAGGACGCGAACGCCATAGGTGGTCAGGAGTTGCTTGTCGATCTGCTGACGCAGCTGGTTTTCGAAGTCGGCGATGCGCACCTGATTGGCATCGGTGTTGATCAGGCTCGACAAATCAAAGCTGGCGGCGGTGGTTTCCAGTGCCGAGCCAACAAACGTCCGGATCTGCCGCGCGGCTTCGTCCGGCTGGTTTTGCACGGCGCGCATGAAGCGCTTTACGTTGTCCGGGTCGCCTTGCACCTGCCAGGCGACGTACGCCTGAACGATGATGCGCAGGCCATCGCGAGTACCCACGTCTTGCAAGCCGCTTGAGGTGGTGCGCAAACGCAGGTCGACGGGAATCGCCGCTTCGAACGGCGCAGGCCAGCGCCAGCTCAGGCCGGGATCAAGCAGCACTCGGGCGGGGTTACCGAAGCGTGTGATGACCGTCGCCTCGCCGGAGCGCACCTGCACCAGACTCGCCGCTGCGACCGCAAAGGCAATCAGGACCGCCCCCAACGCGGCACGGCGCCAGGGAAAGACTGCCGGTCCGCTGGCCTCGCCATGGTGATGACCGTGATGGTGGCCGCCGTGACCGCTGTGGTCGTGACCGGAATGGTCGTGGTGATCGTGGGAATGAAACAGACTCAAGGGACGACTCCTTATTCAGCCGACGGCTGTTCAGCTGACTGGGCCGACGCTGCAGGGTCGACCGGGAGGGTAAAAGAACGCAGATCGATGGTTGGCGCGCTGGTGCCGCCGAGCCGATGATCCAGTACCAGCAACTTGGCGTGGGTCAGCCCCTGGGTCAGCTGACTGAGGTACTGCTCCAGCAGAAACGCCTGGCCCGCTTTGGCGTATCCCTGTTGCTCGGCGCTGAAACGCAAATCCGCCCCTTGCGCCGTGGCCATGACTTCGCGCGAGGTGGCTGCCGCCTGATCGTGGGCCATGCTGGCGTGCAATTGCGCCACATTGGCCTGATCGGCCGCCGCCCCACGCTCCCGGGCAATAAGTGCCTGGGCGCTGATCTGGGCGGCCTGTACAGCGTGATAGGCGTTTGCCGCGCCCGCCGGTGGATGAATCGATTCGACCACGGTCGCGAGAATCTCTACGCCGCTGTCGAGTTTTTTCAGGTCGCGCTGTACGGCGTCGCCGATGTCAGCCGCCAGATCATTGCGCTGCTCCCCGAGCAGTTCGTCGAGAGTGCGGGAAGCAAAGTCGTGCACGAGCACGCGGCTGGCGGTGCTGCGAATCAGACTGGGGATGTCGGCGCTGTTGTACGTCGCGGCCAGTGCGGCCTCGTCAGTCAGACCGATGCGATACACAAAGCGCACGTCCATATTGACGATCTGGAAGCTCTGCTTGTCTCCCGAGCTGCTGGCGATCACTTGCGACTTGTCATTGATGTGCGTGGCGTCCCACAAGCGGTTGGCGATAGCGGGCGGCGGGCCTTCGGCAGGGTCAAGCGTCAGCTCGGCACCTGCACCCTCCGACACGCTGGTCGCCAGCTCGTGGACCACGCCATTTTCCACCGCCAGCACCCTTCCGAAAGGCCAGGGCAATCCAGCGTGCAGGCCGGGTTCCAGGACCTCTACCGGTTTGCCGAAACGCTCGTAGATACCCCGGCCCTGCATGGGGATTTCGTGGACACCGCTCAACAACCAGCCCAGGCCGACAATGACCGCCAACACCGGCAGAAAGGCGCGGCGCATGTAGGTAAACGCCCAGATTTGCCGCAAGTCGATGCCGAAGCGATTGTGCAGTTCAGTTTGCAGCGCCTGAAGCGGGCGCGGCGGCCAGCGCAACAGACCGGCGACAAAGCTGCTCGCGATCAGGCGCGGTTCAAAGCGATCGTTGCGCGGGCTGAACACAGACAGGAACGCGCGGATGAGTAACTCAACGGCGACCAACCCCGGCAGAAGGCCGATCAGCACAGCAAGCCGTGCGGGCCATACCCGATCGACTGATGAGAAAAACAGGCAGAACGCGGTGACCAACAACGTACCAATGGAGACCCGGGTGATCTGCGCCAACTGCTCGGCTTCGGGCCAACTGGCTTCGGACTCGTTGCCAAATTGCCGCTCCAGCACCAACAGCGCGAAAGCAATCAATAGCAGCAGCCCGCCGACCAAGTTGCCGGCGAGGCCGACATTGCTGCCCGACAGAGCGAGATTCCAGATCAAGCCAATACTGATCAGCGACAGCAACGCCCAGCCTGCCAGCCAGAACACGGGCAAGCCGACTTGGCCGACCATCGAAGACCCGGCGCCGCTGATGCGCCCGAGCATGCGGTCATACCAACCGGTCTCTTCTCCCTCGGGCAGGGCTTCTTCGTGCGCAGTCGTTGCAACCGGTGCGATGACGCCCGCGCGCCAGTGGCTGATCACGTGTGCCGACTGCAATGCCGCCGCCAGGACCAGCAGGCTGGCGGCGCTGTTGGTCAGAACCGCCGTCCACAATGAGTTTGGGGAAAAAAGGTCTACGAAAAGCGACACTATCAGGCCGACCATGCCTGCCGCTCCTGTCAGGTACGTCAGCCGTGAGAGACGTCGCGATTGAACAGCCGCCCGCTGAAACCGTGGCAGGCTCGACGGTGCAGCGCCCTCATCATCCAGATCAACCCGCATTGCAACTCCAAAGCCCGTTTAACGCTGTAATCATTCACCGTTCCCGCCCGCCAACCGGCGCTGCATGACGCCGTATCAAACGACGCTGAAACAGGGCGTTACGATATAACAGAAATCGTGAAATTTTCGTCTGATTATTCGTCAGCCCAGGTCTGGATGCGCGAGCAGACAGGCAGCAGACAGGTAAAACACGGGGATGCGCTGACACACAGCAGGCAGCGCGATGCCCGGCGTACATGTTTGCAGCTAAAGCCTGTCACGCTTGAGGGTAGGGCCTTCACCGCTCACGCCCGCTTATTGACTTTGAAGTGTTCCGGGAGAAATATTACAGCCATCATTTAAGCCCGTCCGATCCTGCGTGGCAGATACCGAGACAAGGCTACGCTTCCCTCCATTGTCCATTCGAGGAGTACGTTCATGAGTCACTACGACGTTGTCATCATCGGAGGTGGCCCCGGCGGCTACAACGCGGCGATCCATGCGGGCCAGAAAGGCTTGAAAGTGGCATGCATCGAAGGCCGCGAGACATTGGGCGGGACCTGCCTGAATGTGGGCTGCATTCCCTCAAAATCGCTGCTTCATGCCTCGGAGCTGTATGAGGCGGCGACGGGCGAGGCATTCAGAAAGCTCGGCATCGAGGTTACTCCGACGTTGAACCTGACCCAGATGATGGCGCAAAAGGTTGAAAGCGTGACCGGCCTGACCAAGGGCATCGAATTTCTGTTTCGCAAGTACAAGGCCGACTGGATCAAGGGCTGGGGTCGCCTCGCAGGGCCCGGCAAGGTCATCGTCACCGACGCCGCAGGCGCCGAAACCGAGCTGACGGCCAAGGACATCATTATCGCCACCGGCTCCGAGCCGACCCCCCTGCCGGGCGTGACCATCGACAACAAACGTATTCTGGATTCCACCGGCGCGCTCTCATTAAGCGAGGTGCCCAAGCATCTGGTGGTGATTGGCGCAGGTGTCATCGGCCTTGAATTGGGCTCGGTCTGGCGCAGGTTGGGCGCGAAGGTGACGGTGGTCGAGTTTCTCGACCATGTGGCCCACGGCACCGACCTTGAGGCGGGCAAAACGCTGCATCGCTCGTTGTCGCGTCAGGGCATGGTTTTCAAACTCGGCTCGAAGGTCACCTCAGCCGTCGCCGGGGAAGCCGGCGTTACGCTCAGCGTCGAACCCGCCGCCGGTGGCGAAGCCGAGCAGATCGAAGCGGATTACGTACTGGTTTCGATCGGCCGTCGTCCGGTGACGAAAGGACTGGGCCTGGAAACCGTCGGGCTGGAAGTGGACAAGCGCGGTGTCCTGCCCAACAAGGGGCATCGCACGGCGGTGGATGGCATCTGGGTGATTGGCGACGTGACATCCGGCCCGATGCTCGCGCACAAGGCGGAAGATGAAGCCGGCGTGTGTGTCGAGCGTATCGTCGGCAAGAAGGGCGAGCTGAATTACAACCTGATCCCCAACGTCATTTACACCCTGCCCGAGCTGGCCAGCGTGGGTAAAACCGAAGAGCAACTGAAGGAGGAAGGACGCGCTTACAAAGTGGGCAAGTTTCCGTTCAGTGCCAACAGCCGCGCCAAGGTCAATCACGAAACGGACGGCTTCGCAAAGGTGCTGGCTGATGAGCGAACCGATGAGATTCTCGGTGTGCATCTTGTCGGCCCGAGCGTCAGCGAGATGATCGCGGAGTACTGCGTGGCGATGGAGTTCGCCGCGTCCGCCGAGGACATTGCCCTCACCTGCCACCCCCATCCGACACGGTCCGAGGCGCTGCGCCAGGCGGCGATGGGCGTCGGAGGACATACCACGCAGGCTTGAAAACGCGTTGCGGCAATGCCTCGATGCTGCCGGTCGAGCTTGCCGACTATAGCCGGCCCCACTGAAGCGATGCGCATCCAGATTCAGCAGCAAACGCAACACGTTGACGCTAAATCGGTCGTGCCCTGAAACGATTTTTTTCCCTTTGCGCGAACAAGAAGCCGAGATTGTTATCTGTTTGTTGGTAATTTGCGTTCGGCAAGGATTGGGAAAGCGCAATTTTTTGTGCAGGAAGGCACAGCATCTTCAGAGGCTTCACCATATGAATCGCAGGAATCTCTTGAAAGCGTCCATGGCGCTGGCAGCGTATAGCGCGCTGCCCGCCTCAGGTCTTTACGCGGCACGCGCGTTGGCTGCAGCGGCCGATGGCGACATCGAACACTTCGACTTCAAGGCCTTGCAGGACAACGCCAAACAGATGGCCGGCAAGCCTTACGTCAGCACCAAGCAAAACCTGCCGCCAACCCTGGCAAACATGACGCCTCAGCAGTTCAACGCGATCAAGTACGACGCCGGTCATTCACTGTGGAACGACGTGAAAGGCCAGCTGGACGTACACTTTTTCCACGTCGGCGCAGGGTTCAAGACGCCGGTGCGCATGTACAGCGTCGACCCGGCGACCCAGCAGGCGCGTGAAGTGCATTTCCGCCCTGAGTTGTTCAACTACGAAGCCAGTCGTATCGACCAGAGTCAGCTCAAAGGCGACCTGGGCTTTGCCGGCTTCAAGTTGTTCAAAGCCCCCGAGATTGCCATCAACGACATCCTGTCGTTCCTGGGCGCCAGCTATTTCCGCGCCATCGACAGCAACAAGCAGTACGGTCTGTCCGCCCGGGGCCTGGCGATCGACACCTACGCCCACCGCCCTGAAGAATTCCCTGACTTCACCCAGTTCTGGTTCGAAAAACCGACCAAGGACGCCACGCGCTTTGTGGTCTACGCGCTGCTGGATTCTCCCAGTGCGACGGGCGCGTACCGCTTCGATATCGACTGCCAGGCTGACCGCGTGGTGATGGACATCGATGCGCACATCAATGCGCGGGCCGACATCGAGCAACTGGGCATTGCGACCATGACCAGCATGTTCAGCTGTGGCACTCATGAGCGCCGCATGTGCGACACCCTTCACCCTGAAATCCACGACTCCGACCGGCTGGCCATGTGGCGCGGCAACGGCGAATGGATCTGCCGTCCGCTGAACAATCCGGCCAAGATCCAGTTCAACGCTTTTGCCGACAAAGACCCGAAAGGCTTTGGTCTGGTGCAGACCGACCACGAATTCAAGACCTATCAGGACACCGTTGACTGGTATCACCGCAGGCCAAGTCTGTGGGTCGAACCGACGACGGCATGGGGCGAGGGCTCAATCGATCTGCTGGAACTGCCTACCACGGGCGAGACGCTGGATAACATCGTCGCGTTCTGGAACCCGAAAGTGCCGGTCAAGGCCGGGATGTCCATGAACTACGGCTACAAGCTCTACTGGAGTCCACTGCCGCCGGTCAGCACGCCGCTGGCGCAGGTCCACGCAACCCGTTCAGGCATGGGCGGTTTCATCGAAGGCTGGGCACCGGGCGAGCATTACCCGGAAGTCTGGGCGCGGCGATTCGCGGTGGACTTCAACGGTGGTGGATTGGACCGACTCCCTGAAGGCTCGGGCATCGAGCCAATGGTCACGGTGTCCAACGGCAAGGTACAAGACTTCAATGTGCTGGTGCTGCCGGACATTAAGGGTTTCCGCGTGACGTTCGACTGGTACCCGACCAGCGACTCGGTAGAGCCGGTGGAAATGCGCATGTTCATAAAAACCGGTGATCGCACGCTGAGCGAGACTTGGCTGTACCAGTACTTCCCGCCCGCGCCTGACAAGCGACGCTACACATGAAGGTGATCCGATAACGGCTTGCCGGGGTCGCCGCGTTCGCTAGATCGCCTATTGGCCGCTGCGCATAGTGCAGCGGCCAAACCGTCTTCACGCGCAGGCTCATGCCTGGATTTCCGCTTCTGCGACGCATGTTGCCCGCGCCTGACATCCGCCAGCCCGCGCCTCTTGTAACGAAAATGAGTCATAGAGCATTGACTCAGGCGTCCTGTTTATCCCCTTTTTACCAGCGTCAATTTTCTATCCGCCAATTAAATCAAGGACTTATAAATCTTGATGTCTAGACAAGAATATATATGCCTGTATTTTTGACTATTTGATTGACAGCCCTTCGATCTACCGCTGATATATCCCTGTCACGCCGCCCGCGAGAGGACCGCCATGCCCCTTTCCTGCCTGCGCCGACCACCCAAAATGATTGCCATTGCACGCCATCGACGGTTATTGCCGCTTCGGCTGGGCGGTCGCTTTCCCGCCCGGCAGTCTGCTTCGCACGCTGACACTTATCACACGTACAAATGCTCCCGAGGGGCTGCACATGATGTCGACTTCCCCCGTTTACGTTGAAAAACCTTCATTGCTTTCATTCGACAAATCCACAGCGATCGTGCTGGTTGCGATCAGCTTGATACTTGTCGAAACCTTCAACGGTGCTCTGCGCTTCTATCTGGATCAGGCCGGGATTTCCGTGGTCCTCTACGGCCCCAAAATCGCCTGCCTGCTGTTATTCGCGCTGGAGCTACGCAGTTTCAAAGCGGGTCCCGGCGTCTGGCTGAGTCTGCTGGTGCTGTTGCTGTCCGCCGGATGGGCAGCGCTCAATGGCGCCCAGGCCGGAAACTTTGCGTTCGCGCTGTACGGGATCAGCCCGCTGCTGTTCGGGCTCGCCTGCGGTGACCAGATCATTCGTCACAAACGCTTGTTCATGTGGGTGATTGCCCTGTGCCTGCTGGCGTCGCTGGGCGGGATTGCCCTCGACCGGTATGTCAGTCTGCCGTGGAAGGGCTACAGCTACACCGTCGGCGGCACGGAGTTGAGCGCCAACACCGCATGGGCCTCGGAGGACGTGGACCGCCCGGCCGGGTTCGCGCGGATCTCCAGCGCGTTGGCAAACATCATTGCGATTTTCAGTTTGTACCTGATGGCGACTCTGCGCTCGAAATTGCTCGGGATACTGATCTGCGTCATAGGCCTTGCGGGCGTGATACTGACCACAAGCAAGGCGCCGGCACTGGCGTTCATCGGCGGCACCGTTCTGTTGCTGATCATGCGCTTTCGCTGGACGGCACGGGCCGCCATTGTTGTTTCGGTGCTGTTAGGGATGTCGCTGCCGTTCGTGGCGATGATGACCGATTTCGATGCCACCCGAATCTCCCCCACGAGTTCGCTGGCATCGATCTACGACCGATTGATCAACACCTGGCCCAACGTTATTCGAGCACTGATGGACGATGGTCACACGTTGTCCGGTGTCGGCTTCGGACTGGTGGGCAGCGCCGTGGCGGCTTTCCCGGTTGTCGGCGCTGACATCTTCATGGTGTCCGACAGCACGGTGGTTTATCTCTGGGCCATGTTTGGCCTGGTCGGGTTGTTTCTCTATGCCCTGCACATCCCGTTGTTCTTCATCCTGGCCGACAGCGTCAGTCGTTATGGCCAAGCGTTGCTGGTCACCAGTTTTTGCATCTGCATCGTCAGCTGGACGACCGATACGCTGGAAGTCACCCTCGCCAACCTGTTCATGGGCATGGCCATCGGGCATGCCCTGGCGATGAAATCCCGGGGCAGAGTGCCCGCCCCAAAGCCCCATGAGCTGCCTACGTGGAATGGCCTGCCGGGTCTGAGTTGATCGAGACCATCCTATGAATTTACGCAGCATCGGTATGAGCGGTCTGGCCTTGATGGCCGCCCTCTGCGTCGCCAACGTCGCCATCGCCGAGCCCTTCATCGTTGGCGTTGCCACCCATTCGATGAATAACACCGGGCAACCGCTGCGCAGCCTTCAAATCGCCAGCGCAGCCGGCGTCACGTCCATTCGGGATGACGCTTTCTGGTCCACGGCCGAACCTGCGCCGGGCCAGATGCAAATCATTGCGCCATGGCGCGCATGGCTGAGCACCGCCAAGGGGCTGAACCTTGCCCCGATGGTGATTCTCGGCTACGGCAGCTCACTTCAAAACGGCGCCAAGCCACGCACGCCTGAGGTCAAGATCCCGTACCTTAACTACGTGGACTACATCACTCGCCAGTTAGGCAACCCGGTGAGGTTTTACGAGGTCTGGAACGAGTGGGACCTGGACGGCCCGTCCGATAAACGACTGAGTAATGACTACGCGACACTGGTCCGAGACGCGGCACCGATCATTCGCAAGAACAATCCGCAGGCGGTCGTGCTCGCCGGCGCCGTCACGAGCCAAGGCATCCGAAGCGGCTTCGTCGACCGAATATTGGACGCAGGTGTGATGAAATACGCCGATGGCCTTTCCCTGCACCCCTATGTGCATTGCGGGGGCCTTGACCACAACACCCCGGAAAGCTGGATCGGCTGGATGCGTGACCTGGACCATCGAATAAGCGCCAAGGTCGGCAGGCCGGTGCCTCTTTATCTGACCGAGATGAGCTGGCCAAGCCACGATGGCAATTGCGGCACCAGCGTCGAGCGTCAGTCTGCCTACCTGGCGCGCGCCTATTTCCTCATCCGCACACTGCCCAACGTCAAAGGCATGTGGTGGTATGACCTGATCAACGATGGCCTCGACCGCAAGGAACAGGAGCATAACTTCGGTCTGCTCGATACCGACCTCAACGCAAAACCGGCTTACTCAGTGCTCAAGGCCATCAGCCCTTACCTGGGTGATTTCACCTACGAGCCGGCGAACAGCCTCCAGGCTGACGACGTTTATCAGTTGGCCTTCAACAATGGCCGCGAGCGGATTCTGGTGGCGTGGGTCAGCGGTCGCGAACGGGAAGCGGGCGTCAGTGCCGCCTCCATGCAAAACAAACCGATGCGCGTACTGGATACCCATCTGCCCGGCAAGGGCATGATCGATTCCCCGCAGAAGTGGGTGTGCGATGCCGAACGTTGTTCGGCTCGGGTGATCCTGACGGAATTTCCGAAAATCATTCGTCTCAGCCCCGACGCTTAACGCCTGACGCCCCAACCCCATGCCCGAACCTGTGCCAACCCGCCTGACCTCGTCAGTGCGGGTTTTTTTATGTGCTGCCGATACAAATAATGGCATTACGAAATTTTCCGGACATGTCTTGCTGCTACGCTGCCGCCTGGTCAGGCGCGCTGCCGGGGGAACGTATGGGGCTTCGAGGAAGATTCATCGTCGGCTGTTTGCTCGGGCTGCTCATGCTGCCAGTCGCCGCTGAGGGATATGTCGCGGGCGGTGCCCAGTGGAAGCCTTATGCCTACGAAGACAAGGACGGTCATCTGGCAGGCATCTCCATTGATGTTGCACGACGCGTGATGAGACTGGCCAATCTGGACGTGACCTTCGTCACCTACCCCGTCAACCGCCTGCAAACAATGCTGCGCAAAGGCGAAGTCGATATCAACTTTGCCGACGCGCTGATCTGGAACAGTCCAGAGGATCAACGCCGATACGTGTTCTCCAAGTCCTACGCCATGGTCAAAGAGCACCTGTACTTTCTGGCCGACCACCCTGCCCGCGGCCAGACCATCGCCCAATTGGAACACCTCACCATTGGCATGGTGCGCGGCTACAACTATTGGGCCATGGACCCGGCCATTGAAAAGCACCGTCTAAGCCGGCTGGAAACCTCTCAAGACGAAGCGCTGATCAAGCTGCTCCAGAGCAGGCGCGTGGACGCCATCGCCATGGTCGACGACATCTTTGATGCGCTGATTTCGGCCAATGACCTAGATCCCGACCAGTTCGTTCAGGGCGCACGGCTCAGCGAAGCGCCTCTGGTGTTCAAGCTTCAGCCGCAACACGCCTCCTGGCTGCCACAGATCAACAATGCGATCGACAGCCTGAAGAAGACCGGCGAACTGGAGCGCATTCGACGCAAGTACTTGCCGGGGACGCGGGCGTTGTCCAAATGACTCTGCAAGTTGTGCAAGTAAAGCTGGCCTCACTGAGCCCTGACCGGGGCGCCTATACAGGTGCGCCAACCTCCACATTCAACCCCAGCATTTCCCGGGCGATGCGGTCGGCGTCGACGAAGGCGCGAGAATAGCTGCCGGCGGAGGGGACGTAGTGGTTGTAGTAGGTCGAGCCTTCAACGAGCGGGCCGGTTATCCACAGATTTGGCTGTGCTTTGCCTTCACTGTTAACAAGCACGCCCTCGCCGTACTCATTCAGGCTGGGGATAACGCCACTGGCCTTGAGCACTTGTACGATTTCAGGAAACGACGACATGCTGTGGGCATTGGGGAGATGGGCCTTCATGACATCCCCCAAGGGTAGCTCCAAATCCCCGGAAGATCTGATGGTTGTCGGCCTCCCAGTTGTACTGTGGATAACTTCAGAATAACGCACCCAGTGGACAATTCCTGCGTCCGCCAGCGCCAGCAACTCTTGATGACGCTCCTTTTGCGGCCCCGCCACCATTCGATTGACATGTGGCGCGTATATACCAAAAAAAACACGTCTGGCCTCGGGCGTAAGACCTTGGTTATCCACAGCCCTGCGTAGCTGCTCCCGGCAACTTCTCCATACCTCTATCGCTGCCTTGATCGGGCTTGCATCAAGTCCCAGAGAACTCTGCGCAATGTCCCGTTCAATAAATCCGCGTATGGCCTGGGGATAATCTGCGGCGTCGATGTTCACCACACGGGGGTTATACACAGCCTCATCCAGCGGGGGCTCATTAAAACGGGACGCCATCTCCGTCGACATCGCGCCAAGCGTGGCTGAGTAGTAGGCACGCGCGATTTCTGCCTTGATGTCGGCGGCCGATTCGCCTTTTTGCGACGCGATCATCCCGTAATATTCCGCGAGCATTTCGGCCTTGATCAATGGGAGAACCTGCTGCTCGAAGTCCAGGCCGTCGGGGTTCGCCGCTCGCAGATCCGCTACTGCCGACAGCGTGAAGATTGATGCAGCACCTGATGTTCGATGGGGCACGATGTCGGGCCGCGTGCGGTAGGGCATACCGCTGCGCGAGAACATATAGATGCGTGGCTCCCGTCCACTGGGTTCATAGCGCAAGCCGTCCTTCAGCTCGCTGAACCGGCCCCCCCGCCCGACCGTTAGATCGGCCACGGCATCCATCGCGGCCAGGCCCAGGCCTTCAATTCCGACTGCATTTGTGGATAACTGGGAGTCGCGCAACTGCGGGTGTGAGTAATCTTCGGAAGGTCTGGCCATTTCGACGCCTGCATGTTGTGAACGCCGAGCATGGCCTACGGTAATGGCCAGCCAGTCCACGCAACAGTTCAGCCCCCCTGTGGACAGAACAAACCGGCCCATGTCGGTATGTTCAATGTTATCCACAACACGTGCGTGGTGAGTCACGCGCACGTTTACCGGCAGACTGCGAATCACCTCTTCATACGTCCACGCCAGGTACTCGCCCAGCCACCTGCGGGGCAGGAACTCATTCGGCCTTATACGGCGTTCAGCCGACTTGAAACGCAGGCACCACTCGTAAAAATTCGGTCCCTGACGGCCTGTGCCTCCATCGAGGGCGGCAGTGTCCGGAAACATTGAAATCTGCGAGGCAACGGTATTGAGCATCAGATATTCAGCCTGATCGACCGCGTGCAACCCCGGTCCCGGACGCTGGGGTTCAAAGACGTTGACCTCTATGCGCCGATTCGTGCTGGCCGACAGCGCACCAATGCGCTCCAGCACCGTCAGCCCGCGTGACCCGCAGCCGACAATGCCGATCCTGATCGTCGGGTTATCAACGCCGGAGAATGATTTTTCGCCCGCCAGCGCTTCGCTCAGTTCCATCTCAGGGTTTCTCCGAAGAAAGAGTCAATGGCGACGCCTCGCGATTGCGCGAGCGCCGTATCGACGACGAATTTACTCAGCGCCAGGTCCAGCACGCCAAGGCCGAATGGCGAGAAGATGGAGGGCTTCGCAGGGTCAAGCTGCACCTCCCCGCGCATGAGGCCTGCCAGCGTGCCGTTCATGAAGGTACGGCTGCCGGTCAACTGCTCGGCCAGATGCGGCGACGTGTTGGCCTTCATGCAATGCTCGACGTCGTCACAGAGGTTGTTCGCTTCCAGCAGCAACTCTGGCGCGATATCCCGCAACGAGATGTTCAGCACCACCTGCCCGACGCGAAAGCTCGTTGGCGGTTTGACATAGGGCTCGCCCGCCGTGGTGGCAAAGATCACCAGATCTGCCGCCAATGCCTGCTCCAACGAACCAGCCCGGGCTGTGCATAAGTCCGTATTTTCGATATAGCCGATCAAAGCGTCCGCAGACGCGGCGTCGAAGTCATGCACAACAGCGTGTCCGATATTCCATCCTTCCACGCGGAGCATGCGCGCGATGTTGCGGGCAATCACCCCGGCGCCGATAAACCCCACAGACGCAGCCTGGCGCGACTGACCATTGAGCCAGTAAGCACCGGAGACCGCCGAAGCTGCCGTTCGCACCGCGCTGATCTGAGCACCTTCCAGACACGCATAGGGATAGCCAGTCTCGCGGTCATTGAGGATCACCACGGCTGACGCTCTCGGCTTCTGCTGTGCGACATTGCCGGGAAAGCTGGAGATCCACTTGATCCCGGCCACGGCGTGCTCGCCCTCGAGTGCCGCTGGCAGCGCGATGATGCGGTTGGCGGGTTGTTGCGGGAAACGAAGAAAATAGCTGTCCGGGTTGAGCGTCTGCCCGTCGTGGTGCTGCAAGTACACCTGCTCGATCCGCCGCACCATGTCGTAGGCATGTGTGTTGAGGATGTCTTTGATGACCGCGCCCGGGATTACGTGAAAGTCAGACATTCAACTCTTCCCCCTCGAACGTGTGGACGTACTGTTTCACATACCGAGTGATCGGCTGCGAAGTGAGCGCAGTCAGCTCAGCGCGTCCGAACTTCTGCATCACCCACTCATCGTTGTAGATGGTTTCCAGGTAACGCTCGCCAGCGTCTGGTGAGATCGCCACGACCACGGCGTCTTTGGGAATGCCCAGCGACGGCGCGGCCAATCCGGCCACCACCGTCCCGGTTGAACCGCCGGCCAGCACGCCATTGGATTTCGCCAGCCAGCGACACATCGCAACAGTGGCGCGCTCATCCACCACTTGCTGTTTGTGCAAGTGGTGGGCGCGAAATATCGGCGGCATCTGGCTGGAGCCCAGCCCAGGGATGAAACGCGGGCCGGGCGCCTGACCGAAAGTCACCGACCCTGCGCTGTCTACCGCGATGATCTTGGTGCGCGGCGAATGCTTGCGGAAATACTGCACGCAGCCCATCAATGTGCCGGTCGTGCCGGCGCCGACCACCAGGTAATCCAGCGCCGGGAAGGCGATATGAATCGAGCGCGCGGTGGTGTGTTCATGGGTGCGGGCGTTGGCGGGGTTGCTGTACTGGTTGAGCCAAAGATGACGGGGGTCACGCGCCACGGCATCGCGGATGTAACGAATGCGCGTGCCCAGATAACCGTCGTTGTCGTCTCGTTCGGTGACGATCACGATCTGCGCGCCGAAGGCCTCCATCATCTTGATGTTGTGCAAGTTGGTGTTGGGGTCGACCACGCAGCAGAACTTATAGCCGCGCTCGGCGCAGATCATTGCCAGCGCCACGCCGAGGTTTCCGGATGAAGACTCGATAAGAACGGTGTCCTTGTGGATAAGTCGACGCTCGGCAAAGGAATCGATCAGGCCGATGGCCGTTTTCATCTTGATCGAGCCTGCCGGATTGCAGGACTCAAGTTTCAGGTGCAGGTTTTCGAAACCCAGGCCTTTCACCCTGACGAAATTTGAGTCGCCGACGATATGAGAAATGAAGTTCATGGCCGTGCCTCAACGCGTTCCGGCCTGCCGTAGCTCGGCATGGCCACCGCTGGCGTACTCCGCCGAGGCTGGGTCGCGAGCAGCGCATCGGTGAGGTGCTGCGCACGTAACGCGACCATCGAGAACGACTGGGCGTCGCTGATGCCGTGGGTTTTTTCCGAGGTGCCATTCGCCAGAATCTGCACGCCTTCGCTGTGCTGAAGCGCGACACGGTAGTGCCGGTCCACCGCAAGCGTGCCGTCCTCATCGCGCACCAGCCAGGGTTGCAACATGGTCAACAGTGGCGGCACGGCGAGCTGCTGGTACCCCGTGCCGAGGACAATGCCGTCGACGTACAGCACGGTTTCGACGCCGGTATTGCTGTCACGCAAAACCACTGAATAGGCATCGCCCACTTTTTCCACAGAAGCCACCTCAGACCACGCATGCAGGTTCAAACGTCTGTGACCGGTCACTTGGCCTTCGTACATGAAGGAGTAGAGCGCCTGACTCTCGTCGACATCGATACCCGCGTAATTGGTCGATCGGATCTCTTCAAAAACGCGGCTACGTCTGCCGGGCTCAAGGTCGTGAAAATAGTCGATGTGCTCGGGCAGAAAGGCCATGTTGGGAAACTGACCCAGTTGACCTACCTTGAAACCCACGCCGCGGTGCACCGAATGCACCTGCGTGGTGGGCGCAGCGCCGAGCAAATGCGTAACCGCCTCTCCCGCACTTTGGCCCGAGCCCAACACCAGCCAGCGCTGCGCGATAGGACCGCCGCCGAGGTGTATGTTTTTCAGGTACTGGGACGTGTGGAAGACCCGCCCGCCAAGATGCGGGCTGAACGCATCCGGTATGCGCGGCAGGCTGCCGTGGGAAAGCACCAGCCGTCTTGTGCGATAAGTGCCCTTGGCAGTGACGACATCGACACCTTTCAAGATGCCCTTCTCCGCCACTGGCAAAACGTCGAGCACCCCTTCGTCGTAGGCGACGTAATCCTTGAGTTGTGCGGCGACCCAGGCAATGTAGTCGGACCATTCCACCCGGCTGGCCGGACGCCCGAGCAGGCCGAACGCATGCAGGCGGCCCTTTTCTTTCAGGTACATGGCGAAGGAAAAGCGGCTGCGTGGGTTGCGCGGCGTCACGAGGTCTCGAAACACATGGTGGTTGATATCGGTGCCCGCCAGTAGAAACGCGCCGTGCCACGTGGAATCACGCCCTTTCTCGAAAAAACGCACGCGCTGGAAAGGCGTTTGACCGTTGTCTTCCGCCTCGTCTTCCAGCGCACAGGCGAGTGCGATACCGGCCGGGCCGAAGCCGACCGAGACGACGTCCAGCGTTTCACGCACACCTTCGGTTTCATACTGAGTCATGGTCATTCTTCCTGAAAGTTACAAAAGACGTGGCGAGCTTCTGGGCAGGCCGCTTCAACACAGCAGACGTCGTTCATGGGCGT
>NZ_DASVUM010000247.1:0-7719 GCF_036387035.1 Pseudomonas sp.
CCCGTGAAGGAGTCCCCGTTCGAGAGAACAAAAAAATATCCCGAACTTCCCGGTGCCTTCGCGTCGTTTTCGCGACGAATCAGAGTGGCTTTGAAAATGGCGCAGTATCCGTTAAAGACGGGTGATGTTCAACACGTCCCCGGCCAGACTGATCTGTACCCCGGCGCCCCACAGCGGATCCCGGCGCAAGTCTTCGGACACCTTGTATTGACCGGCGATGGAGATCAGCTCGGCGACCATTTGCTGGCAGAAAATGCGCGCCTTGGTGTCGCCTTTGATCCCCGCCAGCGCGCGGCCGCGCATCGGACCGTACACATGGATATTGCCGTCGGCGAGCAGCTCGGCGCCGGGGCTGACCGAGGAAATCACCACCAGATCGGAGCCCTGGGCGTAGATCTGCTGACCGCCGCGCACAGGGGCGGTGATGATTTTGGTGGGTTTGATCAGCGGCTCGGGCGGTTTTTCAATGATTTCCGGCTTCTTTTTGACTTCGCCTTCAATCGGATCAAGCGGCCGCTCGCGCGCGCCCGAAGGCGGCAGCACCGGCAGGTCGATGGCAATGGCGGCGGCGATGTCTTCGATTCGGTTGGCGCGAATGGCCAGGGTGCGCAGACCGTGTTGCCGGCAGATGCGCATCATCGCTGGCAGATCGATTGCGCCTTCATCCGGCGGCAGCTTGTCGAGCGCCAGCACCAGCGGTGTGTTGCTGAAGAAGTTTGGCGCCTGAGCGACTTTTGCCGCCAGTTGACGATCCAGCGCTTCGAGGTTGTTGCGGGCCAGTTCCAGAACGGTGATGGCCAGCATGCTGCCCTTCAGCTGGAACACGGGGTCCTTGTCTTGCAATTCGATTTGGCTCATGTCGGCATACAGCGGCTTGTCGCTAAAAGTGCCGAGACTTATAACGATAACGCCCGCCAGCCGCAAGGGAGGCGCAACCGACGGGGGCACGATCTGCGCGAACCGATGTAGAATGCCCGCCTTTGTCCTGACGGAAGCTGTAATGGATCGCCCGCGTTTTCGAGCTGACTTTCTTCATCCCCGCTTCTGGCTGCTGTGGCTCGGGCTGGGGTTGCTCTGGCTGATCGTGCAGTTGCCGTTTCGCGCATTGCTGGTGATCGGCCGTGCGCTGGGCTGGGTCATGTATTACCAGGCAACCGATCGGCGGGTGATTGCCGCGCGTAACCTTGAGCTGTGTTTTCCCCAGTATTCCAAGGCCGAGCGCAAACGCCTGCTCAAGGAGAACTTCGCCTCCACCGGCATCGCCTTTTTCGAAATGGCCATGAGCTGGTGGTGGAGCAAACCCCGTCTCGCGCGGCTGGCGCATATCGAAGGCCTGCATCACCTGAAACAGGCGCAGCTGGACGGCCAGGGCGTGATCCTCATGGCGCTGCACTTCACCACCCTGGAAATCGGTGCGGCCCTGCTCGGTCAGCAGCACACCATCGACGGCATGTACCGCGAGCACAAGAACGCCCTGTTCGACTACGTGCAGCGGCGTGGCCGCGAGCGGCATAACCAGGATTCCATCGCCGTCGAGCGCGAAGACGTGCGTGGCATGATCAAGCAGCTGCGCAAGGGACGGGCGATCTGGTATGCGCCGGATCAGGACTACGGCGCCAAGCAAAGCATCTTTGTGCCGCTGTTCGGAATCCAGGCCGCCACCGTGCCGGCCACGAGCAAGTTCGCCAAGCTCGGGCACGCGCTGGTCGTACCGTTCACCCAGGAACGCCTGGCCGACGGCAGCGGCTACAGGCTGGTGATCCATCCGCCCCTGAGCAATTTTCCAGGGGAAAGCGACGAAGCCGACTGCATCCGCATCAATCAATGGGTCGAGCGCGCCGTCACTGACTGCCCGGCGCAGTATCTGTGGGCGCACCGGCGGTTCAAGAGCCGGCCCCCCGGTGAGCCGAAGCTGTACAAGAAACGTGGCTGAAACCGAGAGTTAAAACCCCATGACGACAAGCGCCATAGAACAACAAGCGGTGCGCAACGCCTCAGCCTTCACGCCCGGCGTCGAGCCTGTCACGGGTCTGATCCTGTCCGGTGGCGGCGCGCGTGCGGCCTATCAAGTGGGTGTGCTTGCCGGCATTGCCGACCTGTTGCCGGTCGGCGCCAAGAATCCTTTTCCGGTCATCGTCGGCACTTCCGCCGGGGCGATCAACGCGGTGAAGCTGGCCAGCGGCGCCGCGCAATTTCGTACGGCAATCCACGAACTGACGGAGTTCTGGCAGGACTTTCGCAGCCATCAAGTGTTGCGCAGCGACTGGGCCGGCGTCATCCGGCAGGCCGGGCGGTTTTTCGGTCGCAGTCTGTTGGGCATCGGTCGCAAGCAAGTGCCGGTGGCGCTGCTCAACAGTTCGCCGCTGAAAGACCTGCTGACGGCGCGACTCAACCTCGACGGCATCGACGAAGCCATAGAAGCAAAGCATCTGCGCGCGGTGGCGATCACCGCGTTTGGTTACGAGTCGGGGCAGGCCGTTACTTTTTACCAGGGCAAGGGCACCATCGATTCCTGGCTGCGCCACCGTCGGATCGGCCTGCCGACGCGCTTGACGGTTGACCATCTGCTGGCCAGCTCAGCGATTCCCTTGCTGTTCGCGCCGGTGAAGCTGGGCCAGGAATATTTTGGCGACGGCGCGGTGCGACAGTCGGCGCCGATCAGTCCGGCGCTGCACCTGGGCGCCAATCGCGTGCTGGTGGTGGGCGTCAGCGGCAACCCGCGTGGAGCGGGCGCCAATGCGCCTGTCCAGCGTGCGGTCAGTGGCACGCAGCCGAGCCTCGCACAGATCGGCGGGCACATGCTCAACAGCACGTTCATTGACAGCCTGGAGAGTGACATCGAATTGCTGGAGCGGCTGAACCTGGTGAGCCGCATGTTGCCGGCTTCCGGCGTGCCGTCGCCGCAGGTCTCGGACTCGACCCCCATCCAATCGCTGGCGCCGGTTGAGGTGCTGGTGATTTCGCCCAGTCAGCCCATCGATGAAATCGCTGCCCGTCACCGCCGCGAACTGCCGCCGGCGTTGCGCACGTTTTTGCGCGGCCCGGGAGCGACCAAGACCAGCGGGGCAGGGGTGCTGAGCTATCTGTTGTTCGAGTCGGGTTATTGCAGCGAGCTGATCGAGCTGGGCCGCCGCGATGCGATGGCCCAGAAGGATGAACTGATGCGATTCTTGCGGCTGGTTTAAACCCTCCTGACGCTTGATTCGCCAGAGCTATCAGGCCGTCAGCGTGTCATCCCGGAAATCGCGCAGCGCCTGTTCGATCTCTTCACGGCTATTCATCACGAACGGGCCGTATTGCACGATCGGTTCGCCCAAGGGTTTGCCAGCAATCAGCAGGACGCGTGCGCCGGTCTGGGTGCTCAGGTGCACCTCTCCACTTTCGGATAGACGCGCGAGACGGCTCTTACCCAGCTTCTGTGGTTGTCCTGCAATCTCGACCTCGCCTTCGTACACATACAGCAGCACGCGATGACCCTCGGCGACGTGCGGGGTGATTTGGCTGTGGGCGGGCAGGTGGAAATCAAAATACTGCGGCTCGGTGTCCGGGCGCTGCACGGCGCCTGCCTGAGACGTATGGCCGTCGTCGAACTGCCCGGCAATCACCACGACGTCGACGCCGTGTTGCGTGCGGATGCGCGGAATGCGTTCGGGCTGGATGTCGTCGTAACCCGCGTCGCCCATCTTCGATTTGGCCGGCAGGTTGAGCCACAGCTGAAAGCCGCGCATGGCGCCTTCCTCCTGCTCGGGCATCTCGCTGTGAATGACCCCGCGCGCGGCGGTCATCCATTGCACGCCGCCCCCTTGCAGCAGACCGACGTTGCCCATGTGATCTTCATGGCGCATGCGGCCTTCGAGCATATAAGTCACGGTCTCGAAACCGCGATGAGGGTGTGGCGGAAAGCCGGCAATGTATTCGTCGGGGTTCTCGGAGCCAAACTCGTCGAGCATGAGGAAGGGGTCAAAGGATTCGATGCCAGGCCCGCCGAACACACGGGTCAGCTTGACGCCAGCGCCATCCGAGGTCGGTTGGCCGGCCTGGATCGACAGCACTTTACGAAATTGAGTCATGAGGCTCACTCCGGCAGAAGGGGAATGGCGCCTATGGTAGGCCTGTTGAGGCGATGGATGGGTGACGTTTTTGCGAGGGAATGATCGGGTTTGGCGATGGGTTTGGGGCTTTGTTCCGGATAGTGCGGGAGAGCCCCAGCATCCGGGCGCCACAAGATCGAGCAGCAAACACTGTCCATGTGGGAGCGAGCTTGCTCGCGAAGAGAGCCGAACATCCGACATATCTCCGCCGGCCGGACCGCGCACTTGTAGGGCTGGCTTCAGCCGGGAAGACGCAGGCATTAACACCACGAATTTGATGGCGTGCCGACGGGCCTCTTCCCGGCTGAAGCCGGTCCTACCAAAAAGCACCGCGTGCAGTCACACCGCAATGTGATGGCGTGCCGACGGGCCTCTTCCCGGCTGAAGCCGGTCCTACCAAAAAGCACCGCGTGCAGTCACACCGCAATGTGATGGCGCGCCAACCGCCCTCTTCCCGGCTAAAGCCAGTCCTACAGGTTTTGCCGCCAGCAGCGCCGGCAGCCGTCAGACCACGTTACTCGGAAACCTGCAATTTGCGGGCTTCGGTGTAAACGTAACGCACCTTCTCGTACTCAAACGGCGAATTCATCTGACCGTAGCGGAAGCTGGTGGTGTAGCGGCGGTCGATGGCGCGCAGCAGGTACAGCTCAGGATGGTCTTCGCTGACCTGGGCTACGTTGAGGAAGTTGATCTGCGACTCGGCGGTGAAGTCGAAGACCAGGCCACCGGTGTCACGCAGGTTCGACGGGCCCAGGATCGGCAGCACCATGTACGGACCGGCCGGTACGCCATAGAAACCCAGGGTTTGACCGAAGTCTTCGCTCTGTTTCTTCAGGCCCATCATGGTCGCCGGGTCCCACAGCCCGGCAATGCCCAGCGTGGTGTTCACGATCAGGCGGCCAGTGGTTTCCATCGAACGCTTGCCCTTGAACTGCAGCAGGCTGTTCAGCAGGTTCGGCACATCGCCCAGGTTGCTGAAGAAGTTGCTGACGCCGGTGCGCACGAAGCTCGGTGTCACGTATTTGTAGCCGTTGACCACCGGCAGGAATACCCACTCATCGAAGCGGTAGTTGAAGTGGTAGACCCGGCGGTTCCAGGATTCCAGCGGATCATAGACATTCAGCGCGTTGAGCGACGAACGCTCGAACTCCTGCGCATCCAGACCCGGATTGAATTTCAGCGACTTCAACGGCTCGGTAAACCCATCCGGGTTATCGATCCGCTTGACCGGGGCTGCCTGGGAAACGATCGGCGCGTCGGCCGCGTGGACGGCGCCAGCGCAGAGGAGGGCGGCGATAAGCAAAAGACGTTTAGCCACGGAAAAACTCCAGCATGGCGTCGCTGTTGACGCGATAGTTCATGTTGCCGCAGTGACCGCCGTAAGGGTAAACGGTCAGGCGATCGCCAAATGTCTTGCGCAGGAAACCGAGGTCGCCCGGGCCGAGGATCACGTCGTCGGCGTTGTGCATCACAGCGATTTTCTTGCTGCTGGCCAGGTAATCCTTCAGCGCGTACAGGCTGACCTGATCAACCAGTTGCAGCAGGCTGCCGCCGTCGGTGCGGGCACGCCACATCGGAATCACCTGCTCGGTGACGTAGCAGTCGAAATCACACTGCAGCGCACGCTTGAGGAACGGCGTCAGGCTGGTGCCCTCGCTGATGGGGGTCTTCGGCGGAGTAATCAGACCGCGACGGTTGATCAGGTCGGAAGTGAACGCGATGTCGGCTGCGGAGAAACGGAACGAGGTGCCGATCAGCATCGCCATCTGTTCGTTGGACAGGTGCTGCTTGGACTGCTGGAAGTCGTACAGCAGCGCGTCATTCAGATCGATGTAGCCTTTTTCGCGGAAGTAGCGGGTCAGCTTCTGCAGCACCAGTTCATAGAAGGTGGTGCTGTTGGTGATGCCTTTAACGTCGGTCTGAACCATTTTGTCGAGGTTGGTGATTGACGTGTACAGGTTGACCGGCGGGTTGATCAGCAGCACCTTCTTGAAGTTGAAGCTGCGGCGGGTTTCGTCGAGTTTGCTGACGAACGCTGCATCCAGCGCGCCGAGGCTGTAACCGGTCAGGTAGTACTCGGTGACCTGCAGCTTGGTTTGCTGGGCACGAACGGCCTGCATGACCCGGTAGAGGTCCTCTGCGTCTTCTTTGGTGACGCCCGGCGTTGCGAAACGTGAGGCAGCGCTCATGAAGTCGTAGCTGGTTGGCGACGAAAGCTGTACGACGTTGTAACCCGCGCCGTAATAAAGCTTCTTCAGGTATTCGTTGAGCGTGCTGTTGTAAGGCGCGCCGGTGCCGGCGATCAGGAAGATCAGCGGTGCCGGGTGGTCTTGTTTGGCGAGGCGGTAGCGCAGTTTCTTCACGGCCCAGAAGTTGTCCGGCAGTGTGAACTCGCGCTCCGGGCGCAGGGTGAGGCTGTAGTCGTCCTGATCGATGTCCGCGTCTTCAGGCACCATGCCGCGCAAATCCGGTGGGGTCGTGGCGATAGTCGCTTCGAACGGATTGGTTAAGGGGAAGCCATAGCTGGACGGATCGACATCGACCGCCATCACGGACGCACTCAAGAACAGGCCGCCAGAAAGGGCGGCGAGGCGCAGAAAACGAAGCATGACTGAATCCCTTGGGAAAGAAGTGCTGTGGAAATACGCAGGCTATGACACGGGTGTAGTGCCAAAGTGCCGTGACGGCAAGTGACTCATGCATGACCCTCCGCGACGATACAGGTTATGGCACTTCTGACCTGTCTGCTCGTGCTTTTTCTTGCCCGTGTGGTTTTGCCCGGGCCGCTGCGGCTATCCTGCGCGCCGTGGGTTATTTTCTGGAGTGAATTGTGTCCCGTCGTCTGTCGTGGGTGGTGCTGTTTTTGGTTTTAGTGCTGTGGCTGGCTTTCAGTTACGGCTTGCGTTACGGGCTGATGGAAGACGTGCAATGGGTGGGAGTTTGCGCTGACGAGGCGTCGAAGTGGCAATGCCAGGTGCGCTCGAACCTGGGACTGTTGATTCACTTCGGGGTGTTCGGATGGGGTGCGCTGATCACGGCGTTGATTGCCCTCTGCATCCCGCGCCGGGTGGGCAACGTACTGGCCGTGACTGGATTGCTGCTCGGCGTGCTGGCACTGGTGTTGTACACGGCCAGTCTTGCGGTTTTTGCGGTGGTGATCGCCGGGCTGCGGCTGGTGCGCGGTCGGCAGGCGTAACCCTGAAAGCTGAACGCCAGACAGCATAAAGGGGAGCCGAAGCTCCCCTTTAAATCGTTGCACGTGCTCTTTCTTATTGTTGTAGGGCGGCCTGTTGTTGTTATTGGCGACCGGTCCCTCTACAGCGTCTTCGGTGATCCCCATACGGGATACAAGAGCAAACGTATTTTTTTGAGCGCTGACCTGCTTTGATTCCTCTTCTGCGAGAGGTGATCCAACCCGTTCTGGCCGCTACCTGAAGGTAGTTTTATGGTTCTCGGTCGGGCTGCGAGGCCGGGGCCTCGGTAAAGCATTTCTACTCCAAAAAAATCTGTTGGCTGCGTCTCTGTGCCGTTGTTCTTGTTATGTCAGAGCCGATTCATCTTATTTTTATTGGGTTTTCACATTTTGTTCTTGTTATGCAAGAGATATAGCAGGGTGCGTGCCAACTTT
>NZ_DASVUM010000248.1:0-50679 GCF_036387035.1 Pseudomonas sp.
GCTAAAGCCGGTCCCACAATTGCTGCGCCACCAATCCCACTGGATGCATGCAGGGGTAAGGCGGAGCGTCACGCAGAAGTTCGACGAAATTTCCGGGCAGACCTAAACTTGTCGATCCAATCTTTGGGAATCGCAGGCAGAGAGGGGCCAGGCCATGCCACCGGAGTGTCAGCTGTTCGGAACGTTGGGATGTCATTTGTGTGAAGCGGCCGAAGCCGAGTTGATGCCGCTGGTGGAGTACGGCCTGCTGGTGGAGCTGGTCGACATCGCCGAAAGCGACGCGCAACTGGAAACTTATGCCCTCAGGATCCCCGTGTTAAGGCGGGCAGACACCGGTGCCGAACTGGACTGGCCGTTCAACACCGATCGGATCGTGCTGTTTCTGCGCGATTGACGCGCGCGGGGGGACTGACAGGCCAAGTGCCTTGTGCCACTCCCCCACGTGTCAGCGGGTCACTGTTTAAAGGTATTGCGTGTCGACCACCATGGCCTGGGCGACAGCGGCTTTCTGCTCGTCGGTCATGCCATCCCAGACGTGCACTTTGGCGTAGTAGCCAAGGCCTGCGACGACGTACAGGCTAAGGGTGAGCACGATGAACACCGACATGAATGTCCAGCGGCCAACGTCGCGGTCCTCATTGGTAAAGGACTGAGAGTAGTTTTCATCATTCTGCGATGAAGTACCGGTGGAGAGACGTTTGATCCATTGGAAGAATTGAACCAGCATGGGCGTAACCTCAAAAAGTGTGGAAAAGAAATCTGTCGTGGGCAGTGGCGCTACGCTGACGCTGCAGGCGCCCATGCCGAACATGGATTCGGCAGGTGCGAGCGATGCGCGTTACAAGCGCGTTACAAACGCTGAAAACGAAAAAAGCCCGTCGATGACGGGCTTTCTTTTTATGAGTTCAGGTCTGGCAGGCGTTTTCGATTTCGGTTACGAGGATGTTCGTGTCCGCTCGGATTCGCGCCTGCTTGCCGATTTCGAAACATTTTAGGACAAATCATTTCGCGCTTCCAGCGCTGTCATGTGGTTGTCAGACAACTGGCGGCAGTTTTCCGTGCGGCATAACGTCGCGCACTTCTGCAGCGTCCGGGCCAGAGCCTTCCGGCAAAACCTCACTTTTCCTTTCGCCTAAACATTCGCGTGCGTTGATAATGCCCGGCCTGTTGCCATCGTCCTTTAAGACTGAGCCGTTCATGCCCGCACCTGCTTTTAACGCCTCCCATCGCCAAGCCAGCACCTTGTATCTGCCACCCGGTCCGTGGCGGACAGTGCTTGATTGCCTGTGCGAACGATTCAGTGCGATCAGTCGCGAACAGTGGCTGGAGCGGATCGCGCGGGGCAAGGTGCTTGATGCTGACGGCCAGCCTATCGCCGTGGACCATGCGTACCGCGAAGGCCTGTGCATTCACTATTTTCGTGAAGTGCCCAACGAGACGCCGATCCCTGTGCAGGAGTCCATCATTTACGCGGACGAGCATCTGGTGGTTGCGGATAAGCCGCATTTTCTGCCCGTCACGCCGGCGGGCGAGTACGTCGAGCAGACCCTGCTGCGGCGACTGATCCGTACCTTCGACAACCCCGATCTGGTGCCTTTGCATCGCATCGACCGGCACACGGCAGGGCTGGTGCTGTTCTCGGCAAACAAACAGACGCGGTCGGCGTATCAGGCGCTGTTTCCTACCCGGCAGATCGAAAAGCGCTACGAGGCCATAGCGCCGGCGCTTCCTGACCTGGCGTTTCCTCGCGTGCACAAAAGCCGCCTGGTCGATGGCGAACCGTTCTTTCGCATGCAGGAGGGTGAGGGGTCGAGCAACACCGAAACTCGCATTGAGATCAGCGCACGCAACGGCAAGTTGTGGCGTTACGCGCTGTATCCGGTGACCGGCAAAAAACATCAATTGCGCGTACACATGGCCGCCCTTGGCGCGGGCATCTGCAACGACCCGTTCTACCCCCACGTTATCAAGGATGCCGTGGACGACTACGCGAACCCGCTCAAACTTCTCGCCCAAGGCCTGCGCTTCACTGATCCCGTCACCGGGCTGGAGCGGGTATTCGAGAGCCGGATAACACTGGACTGGTAGCGCCCGGGTGTAAGCGACGCGGTGCAGCGCTTTGTTCAGGGCAAAAAAAGACCCGCTCGATTGGCGGGTCTTTTGCTTTCAGCGAGGTCTTGTCAGACCCTGCGATCAAGCCGGGATCACAGTTCTTTAACGGTACGAACCTGATCTTTGTTGATGCGGGTTTCTTTACCGTCCAGTTGCTTGAACTCGTAGAAGCCCGAATCTTCGTCGTATTTCGGCTCGTCGGTTGCCTGGATTTCACGGCCGTCATTGAGCGTGATCACAGTGGGCGAAGAGCAACCGGCAAGACCGGCGAGGCTCAGTGCGAGCAGAAAGGCGGCAGGAAGAGTCCGTTGTTTCATTGCTGTGTCTCCGGGTATTTGTCTAGTGATCAGTCTGACGCGAAGTGTAACGGCAAAGTTCCATGAAACCTGCCCGAGGCGCTCAGGGGTTGATCTGGCTCAATAAATCCGGCGTGTTGAGATTGGCCAGACGCGGGTCGTCCGCCTCGCACTGCAGCGCGATGGCGCCTAATTGTGTCATGGTCCGGCGCGGGCTGCGCTGCCCCTGCTGCCAATGTTCCTCGAACACGTGCGCGTGCCGGGTGGGAATGCAACATAAAAGCGGCTCCCATTGCTCGCCCTGACGGACCATGGCCGGGGCGCCGGGGTTTGCGATAGCCACCTGCCGCAGGCCATCGAGCAGTGCGCGGTCCAGCAGCGGCATGTCACAGGGGATCACCAGCAGGTACTCGTTTTTCGCCACGCCAAGGCCGGCACGAATGCCCGCGTAAGGGCCCGGAAAATCACGCTGTTCATCCTCGACCAACTGGTCGGCGTAGCGCACGTATTGCTCGCGATTGCGATTGCACGAAACGATGAGGTCGTCGGTGAGCGGTCGCACCAGCGCATGCAAATGTTCAATAAAGGGCTTGTCGCGCCAAAGGATCAGGCCTTTGTCGCGCCCGCCCATGCGGCGACCCTGGCCACCGGCGAGCAGCAGAATCGAGCAGGGCGCAAGGGCGTTGGAGAGGGGCATGGTCATTCTGGCACCGCGGTAAAAAACAGGTGCTGTGATATAACACCGGCCTGTTTTCTCTACAACCGGACCTCACTATGAAAGCCAAGGCTGATGCGCCTTTCGTACCCCTGAACATCGCCGTTCTGACCGTCAGCGACACGCGCACCTTCGAGACCGATACCTCGGGCCAGATGTTCGTCGACCGCCTGACCACCGCCGGTCATGGCCTGATCGAGCGGGTGCTGCTCAAGGATGACCTGTACAAGATCCGCGCCCAGGTGGCGACCTGGATCGCCGACGAAGATGTGCAAGCCGTGCTCATCACCGGTGGCACCGGCTTCACTGGCCGCGACAGCACGCCCGAAGCCGTGGCGTGCCTGCTGGATAAACAGGTGGACGGTTTTGGTGAGCTGTTCCGCCAGATTTCCGTGCCCGATATCGGCAGCTCGACCATTCAGTCCCGCGCGCTCGCCGGGCTGGCCAACGGCACGCTGGTCTGCTGCCTGCCAGGCTCGACCAACGCCGTGCGCACCGGCTGGGACGGCATACTTGCGGACCAGTTGAACAACTGCTTCCGCCCATGCAATTTCGTGCCGCACCTGAAAAAGGCCGCACCGTGCGCGACGCGTGGGTGAGCCCTGATGAGCGCACCTGAAATGAGTGGCCTGATGCCGGTCGAACAGGCCCTGCAGCGACTGATGGAACTGGCCGCGGCCGCGCCGATCACCGAGCGCGAGACCGTGGCGCTGGCCGATGCCCAAGGGCGCGTGCTGGCTGAGGATCTGGTCTCGACGATGGACCTGCCGCCCTGGCCGAACAGCGCCATGGACGGTTACGCCTTGCGCGTCGCGGACTGGACCGGTCAGCCGCTGCCGGTGAGCCAGCGGATTTTCGCCGGGCACGCGCCCGAACCTTTGCAGCCGGGCACCTGCGCGCGGATATTCACCGGCGCGCCGGTTCCGGAAGGTGCCGACTGCGTTGAAATGCAGGAAAACGCCGAGGTCCAGACGGACGATACCGTGAGTTTCCTTCAACCGTTGAGCGCCGGTCAAAACATCCGCCCCAAAGGGCAGGAGACAACTGTCGGCGACAAGGTGCTGGACGCGGGCACGGTGATGAATCCGATCGAACTGGGCCTGGCCGCGACCATGGGTTTCGGCCATCTGCAGGTCGTGCGCCGCGCCCGGGTCGCCGTGCTGTCCACCGGCGATGAGTTGATCGAGCCGGGGCAGCCGCTGGGCCCGGGACAGATCTATAACAGCAACCGGGTGTTGCTGTGCAGCTGGCTGACGCGGCTGGGCTGCGAGGTGGTGGATGCCGGGATCCTTCCCGACAACCTTGAGCAAACCCGCGCCGCGCTGGGCAGCTTGAACGACGTCGACCTGATCCTTTCCACCGGCGGTGTGTCCGTGGGCGAAGCGGATTTTCTCGGCCATGCGTTGCGGGAGGAGGGTGAGATTGCCCTCTGGAAACTGGCGATCAAGCCCGGCAAGCCCCTGACATTCGGCCACTTCCGCGGCGTGCCAGTGATCGGTCTGCCAGGCAACCCGGCCTCGACGCTGGTGACCTTTGCGTTGCTTGCCCGACCTTACCTGCTCAGACGCCTGGGCGTGCAGGCGGTCAAGCCGCTGCAGTTTCAGGTACCTGCGGCGTTCAACTGGACCAAGCCAGGGAGTCGCCGCGAGTACCTGCGCGGGCGCCTCGAGCAGGGCCGACTGGTTGCCTACCGAAATCAAAGTTCGGGTGTGCTGCGCAGCGCCGCCTGGGCCGACGGTCTGATCGAGATACGGGAAGGCACAACGGTGGCGGAGGGCGACCTGCTCAACTTCATTCCGCTGAGCGAGGTCATGGGCTGAACAGGCTCACCATGGTGCGTTGTAGGAGTGAGCTTGCTCGCGAATGGGCCGCTACAGTCGACGAATCTTCATGGACCGCTAGCCATGTTCTCGATCACGCTCACTCACACCCCGTTGTCCACGCTCGGCCGCTTAGCCTATTTCCTGGCCTTGGCCGCAGGCCGCGAGTCGTTCGCTTCCTCGTCCATCCGGTCGGACTCGAACAGCTCCGACAGCTCAGTCCGTGCCTCCAGCGCGCTTTGCATGACCTTGGCGGCATCGTCGTAGATCAAGTGCTGACGATTCAGCACTTGTTCGTCATGACGCTTGAACCGCTCGATCCGCGCAGCGGCCTGGGTTTCGCTCAGTCCCAGACCAATCAATGTGCGGCGGGTCATCTCCAGGCTTGAGTAGAACGTCTCCCGAACGGCTTCGGCATCCAGATCCAGCAAACGATGGACGTGCTGGCGGTTACGGGCCCGCGCGATGATCTTCATGTGCGGGTACAGCCGGCGCACCAGTTCGGCCGTCTTGATGTTGGTGTCCGGATCGTCCGTGGCAATGACGAAGTACTCGGCTTGATCCACCTTGGCCGCGCGCAGGATTTCCGGGCGCAGGGGGTCGCCGTAAAACACGGGCACATTGCCGAAGCTGCGGGTGAATTCGATGGTTTCCACCGACGTGTCCAGTGCGATGAACGGGATGTTCTGCGCGCGCAGGATACGGGCAACGATCTGCCCCATCCGGCCCATGCCGGCGATGACCACGCGCGGGTTATCGGAATCGATTTCCTTGTATTCGGCCGGCACTTCCTTGACCACGGGCTTAGGCTTGAGCCAGCGCGCCATGACCAGCAGCAGCAACGGCGTCAGCGCCATCGACAACGTGATCGTCAGCACCAGCGTGTCGTACAGCGCGGCATCGAACAGGCCCTGATCACGACCGATCTTGAACACGACGAAGGCAAACTCACCGCCCGCCGCCAGCACGAGCCCCAAACGCAGGGCGCTTTGTTTGCCCAGTCCGCCCGCCAGACGGCCGACGAAAAACAGCAGCGGCAACTTCAAGCCGATCAGCAGCAGCGTCAGGCCCAGCACCGTTAACGGCGAGTTGATCAGCAGGCCGATGTTGGCGCCCATCCCGACGCTGATGAAGAACAACCCCAGCAGCAACCCTTTGAATGGCTCGATCTGCGATTCCAGCTCGTGGCGGTACTCGGAATCCGCCAGCAGCAGGCCGGCGAGAAAGGCACCCAGCGCCATCGAAACCCCGACCAGGTCCATCAGCCACGCCGTACCGATCACCACCAGCAAGGCGGTGGCGGTGGAAACTTCCTGAAGTTTGGTTTTGGCGACGATGCGGAACACCGGCCTCAACAGGTAACGACCGCCGACCACTACGATAGCGATGCCGCCGAGCACCTGCAGGCCGTGACGCAGGGAGTCACCGGAGCTCGCGTCGTGGGAGCCGCCCGCCAGCATCGGCACCAGGGCGATCAGCGGAATGGCCGCGATGTCCTGAAACAGCAGAACCGCGAAGGCAAGACGACCGTGCGGCGCATTGAGCTCCTTGCGTTCGGCCAGGCTTTGCAGGCCAAAGGCGGTCGACGACAACGCCAGCCCCAGACCCAGCACCACGGCACTGTTGAGCGGCTGGTTAAAGCCCAGCAAGGCGACCGCGCCGATGGCTACGCCGGTGAACAACACCTGCGCGAGACCAACGCCAAACACCGACTTTCGCATGGTCCAGAGACGCTTGGGCGACAACTCCAGGCCAATGATGAACAAGAGCAGCACCACGCCAAGCTCAGAAATGTGCGCAACGCTTTGCGGATCGCCGATCAGGCCCAGGCACGACGGGCCGATGATCACACCCGCAATCAAGTAGCCAATCACGGCGCCCAGTTGCAGGCGTTTGGCCAGCGGAACCGTGAGAACGGCGGCGAGCAGGAACACGACTGCGGCCTGCAACAGGCTGCCTTCATGGGGCATGGGGGGACTCCTTGTGAAAGAGGGCTGAGGGGAATTCTGCGCGAATGGCAGACATGTCCTGCGCCCTGAAAGCGCTACAGCGACTGAAAAAAGTGCGCGTATTAAACCACGTGACACTGCCGTGCATCAGCGGCCGAGACGCTTCGTCGCAGGCGCCGTTGCGGGCAGTGTCGTGTCAGGGCCGGCGCGAGCAGGTAACATGACTGCACATTGGCGCCGCGCACCACCTTTCGACCGATTTTCAGGAATCCCGTAATGACCCACAAACAGCGTTTGGTTTATTCGATCATCATCGCCTTGAGCGTGCTGGCGATCATGCTTGGCCTTTCCCATCTGCAGAACATCGGCGTGCTCAGCGAAAAGACTTTTCAGTACATCGCGATCTTTGTTGCAGTGGCTGTCGTCGTGCTCAACGGCGTATTGCGGCGCAAGGTAAAACGCTGAGCAAACCTTAGCCTGACCCTGACCTGCGGGGCAGCGGTCATAGGGCATTCATTCGGCAGCATCAACCCGTTACAAAACCCCGGATGAACTATTTTTCCGGCAGCGGACTCCAAAAAATCGCATTCAAAAAGCCCGCAAAGGGAAATGGAGTTCACTCATGATCAAGCAACTTACCGCTGCCGTTCTGGCTACCGCTGCCCTTTCCACCGCTCAGTTCGCTCTGGCGGACAAACCGGGCGCTGGCTGGATCACCATCGAGAAAGCGATCGAAAAAGCCAAGTCGGCGGGTTACACCGAGATCTACAAGATCGAAGCCGACGACAATGGCTACTGGGAAGGCGAGGGCCGCAAGGCTGACAGCCTGACGTATGAATTCCGCATCGACGGTACTTCCGGCAACGTGCTGCGCGATCAGAAAGACTGATCCACGCTGTTCTTGCGAGCAGGTGGAAGCCTTGAGGCTTTCACCTGCCTTCCCCTCTGACCCCTGCTGGTTCCTGCCAGCCGCCAAGCCTGAAGCTTTACTCTCCCGAGCACATCCGACACTCTCCGCTTTCCCGATTCCGTCAGCAGGAAGCGACGCATGAGTCTGCATATCGATTTCAAATCCGACCCCTCCGAAGAAGAACGCCTGCAGATCCTTGCGCCATTGAGGGCGTACAACGAAGCGCAAGCGGGGGATGGCAAGTCCGAAAAATTTGCGCTGTTCGTCCGCCATGACCAGACCGACGCAGTGGTCGGCGGTTTGCATGGCCGCATTCTTTACGGCTGGTTATTCATCGAACTGCTCGTGGTGCCGGAACAGGCCCGAGGGCAGCGCATGGGCAGCCAGTTGATGGACATGGCCGAAGACCTCGCCCGCGAACGCGGCTGCGTCGGTGTGTGGCTCGACACCTTTGATTTTCAGGCGCCTGAGTTCTATCGCAAACAGGGGTATGAGCAGTTCGGGCAGCTGGATGACTATCCGCCAGGGCACCAGCGGCTGTTCTTCAAGAAGCGCTTGGACGCGGAGTAGCCACCGTGGCGCGGCACGTCGTTTACCCGCTGGTTGTCCCGCAGTACTCTCCAGACGCCTGCCATTTCTGTTCCGCTTCCACGTTCAATAATCACAACGGAGCTTCAGATGCCTTCAACGCACGACAGCCGGACCACCCGCACGATTACCGTCGCTGACCTGACCGAATTGCTCCGGCAGATCTTCCTGCGTCACGGCACCTCGCCTGAGGTGGCGCGGGTTCTGGCCGCCAACTGCGCCGCCGCCGAACGCGACGGTTCTCATAGCCACGGCATCTTCCGCATCAAGGGTTATCTGTCGTCACTGGCAGCCGGTTGGGTCAACGGCCAGGCCGAACCCAACGTCGAGGACGTGGGCGCAGCATTTGTGCGTGTCGATGCCATGGGCGGTTTTGCCCAGCCAGCGATGCAGGCGGCCAAGGCCCTTGTGATCGAAAAGGCACGCACCGCCGGGATCGCCATTCTGGCCATCCGCAACTCCCACCACTTCGCCGCGCTGTGGCCCGACGTCGAGCCGTTCGCCCAGGAAGGCTTGGTGGCGTTGAGCGTGGTCAACAGCATGACGTGCGTCGTGCCTCACGATGCGCAAAAGCCTCTGTTCGGCACCAACCCCATTGCCTTTGCCGCGCCGCGCGCGGATGGCCAGCCCATTGTCTTTGACATGGCCACCAGCGCCATCGCCCACGGCGACGTGCAGATTGCTGCCAGGGAAGGGCGCATGCTCCCGGCCGGGATGGGGGTTGATCGCAACGGCGAGCCCACCGAAGACCCGAAAGCCATCCTCGACGGCGGTGCGTTGCTGCCGTTCGGGGGCTACAAGGGATCGGCGCTGTCGATGATGGTGGAGTTGCTGTCCGCCGCGCTCACCGGGGGCAATTTCTCGTTCGAATTCGACATGTCGAAATCCCCCGGCGCGCAAACGCCCTGGACCGGCCAGCTGATTATTGTCATCGATCCGGACAAGGGCAGCGGCCAGGCATTCGCCGAGCGCAGCGAAGAGCTGGTCCGCCAGATGCACGGCGTCGGCCAGCAGCGCATGCCAGGCGATCGGCGCTATCGTCAGCGTGAGCGGTCGTTGAAGGAAGGCATCGTTTTATCGGCCGAAGACCTTGATCGGCTGGAGGCGCTAGCCCGGGTTCAAGGGCCCGGCGTCATACCTGATGTGAGCTGACGAGGGGCTTATGAGAATGGCTGGATGGCGCTAATCCAGGCGCCGCTCCCGGTGACCATTCGTCGCGACAGGACTTGCGCTCGAGGGGTGTTGAAAATACTGTATGTTTAAACAGTATCGAGAAGAAGAGAGCGTCCATGCAAACCAATCAAGCCAACACCCGTCCGGAATTCGCCGCCCGGACAAACGAATCGTCGTTCGGCAGCGTCTGGGGCAACGAGATGCAGCGTGAGGATTTTCTCGCGTTGGCGTCGGGGCTGCGACAGTTCAGCGCCAGTCAGGCTGACTTGGCGTTTGCGTCCTCCGCCACCGGCTACGTAACGGGGTATGCAGGCGCGAATGCGAATGGCTTTGCGGCTGAATCCGGTCAGCTCGCGGCGGAGTAATCCGCAATTGCAGGTTCCCGGCAAGCGGCCGGGACGGATTCAGGGTTTGAAGCGCACGTAGACCGGGACGGGCGTTTGACCGGCCACTGTGTCGTCTGCGTCAGGCTGGCGCGCTTTGCCGGTGCGAATCATCGCCAGCGCGATCAATGTTCCGACTGCTGAAAGTGCCAACCAACCCATCAAGAATGAAGTCATGTCTGGTTCTCCGAACTACAGAAATCGGGCTGCTGTTCAAAAAGAACAGCCGTACATCAGAACCTATCGGCCAGGAAACGGATTGCTTGAGTCGTCAATTGGCAGATTGACCAATTAAGCCCAAGGGCGCAACTCCCTCGGACCGATGGGGTCTTGCTCTTTGAACACAGTCAATTCAGGACCCTCGTTTATGAAAGATCTCGGCTCACGTCTGAAAGAAGAACGCAAACGGCTCGGGCTGTCGCAACAGGACTTCGGCTCTATCGGTGGTGTTGAGGCCAACGCGCAAGGCAAATACGAAAGCGGGGAACGCATTCCGCGCTCTGACTACCTGGCGGCGCTTGGCAAGAAGGGCATCGACGTCATGTACGTACTGTCGGGCGAGCGGACGCCCATCGCAACCGACTCGCTGAACGACGCGGAGAGGGCGGTCATTACCCACTACCGCGCGCTGAGCGAAGACGACCGCGAGGCGATTTCCCAGTTGGCCACCTCACTCTCCGAGTGCGCGACAGAGTTCTCCCACTCACGTTCTGCCTGAAGCGCCAGCCCGCAGGAGTTGCGGGAGAATATATGGAACGTATATGCTCCGTATATTCTTCGTGAGGTTCTTATGGGACTCGTCAAAATTTCCGAGCAGATGCACGCCAACCTTCGTTGCGCCAGCGCGGCGTTGAGCCGCTCGATCAACGCTCAGGCCGAGCACTGGATGCGGGTGGGCATGCTCGCCGAGCTCCACCAGGGCCTGGATTACAGCGAGATCTGCCAACTGCTGATCCGCGCCGAGACATCAGGCGGCGCCGTATTGAGCCTGCAGCCCAGCGACCTTATGCCTGAGCTTCCTCAGGCGACGGCGGTGTCCCGATGAGCATCAGTATCAAGACCGAAGCCGACCTGGTCGGACTGCGCGTGGCGGGGCGTCTGGCCGCGGACGTGCTGGCGATGATCGCGGAGCACGTCAAGCCGGGCATCAGCACCGAAGCACTGGACGACATCTGCAACGCCTACATCGTCAATGAGCTGAAAGTGATTCCTGCCAACGTTGGCTATCACGGGTTCACCAAAACCACCTGCATCTCGCCGAACACCGTGGTCTGCCACGGCATTCCTTCAGCGGACGATGTGCTCAGAGAGGGCGATATCGTCAACATCGACGTCGCGGTCATCAAGGATGGCTGGTACGGCGATACCAGCCGCATGTACTACGTAGGGGAAGTCAGCCCGCTTGCCCGGCGATTGGTCGAGACCACCTACGAGGCCACGTTGGCGGGGATCCACGCGGTAAAGCCTGGCGCGACGCTGGGCGATATCGGCCACGCCATCCAGAGCGTGGCTTACCGCGAAGGCTTCAGCGTTGTGCGCGAGTACTGCGGGCATGGCATCGGTCGCAAGTACCACGAGGAACCCCAGGTGCTGCACTACGGCGCGGCGGGCAAGGGGCTGAAACTCAAGACCGGAATGGTCTTCACCATCGAGCCGATGATCAACGCCGGCAAGCCGGGCACTTATGTGCTGGACGATGGATGGACCGTGCTCACCCGCGACCAGTCGTTATCGGCCCAGTGGGAGCATATGGTCGCGGTGACTGAAAACGGTTTCGAGCTGCTGACCCCATGGCCGGAAGGGACCGGCGATTATCCGCAGGTCTGAGCCCAGACGGGGTGCGAGACGGGTGAGCAAGACCGTCTGACTTATGAAGTCACATTTACGGGCGTGACGAAAATGAGGCTTGGCTTGTAGGCTTCTTCTCGTTCCCCTGTGGTGCCACTTCCTGGCGGGCTCACAATTGATCAGTGCGGGTAGCACCAGGGGCGAACACCACTTACTTAAAAAAACCGGCCTATGGCCGGTTTTTTGTTGCAAGCAAACATCCCTAGTGTTTGGGCAGCCCAGCCTCCAGCTGTCTGGCCGCGACGACGCCGGATGAACTGAGTTTGACGGGATACTTCAGCGTTCGATCCGCTTCACTGGGGTGGTGCACGCAACCGTCATGAATCAACCCGGCCTGTTGCAAATGCTCAAGGGTGTCGGCGACTGCGTTTTCCCCCCTGTAGTTGTCGAGAACTTCTTTGCCCAATCCTGCCGGGTGGGCATGGAGCAATCGGGTCAAGACTTCCTGCTTCAACGCGTTGTCGATGGTCATGTTTACCTCGCTTTGCTGGTGTGATGAGCGCTGCTTGTAAAATCCGACCACGACATTCCGGGTTTGTTTACGGTTTCGCTTGATCAGGTGCGCTTCCATCGTACCTGCGTGACCCCAAGCCGTTCGGCACAAAGCATGGCGACTCTCACCGGGCCCGCACAGAAATGCCCCTCGACGGCGCCAACCCCTGCATGCAAAGTCGCGAAGTGCAGCGCGTCGGTTTCACACAAATGATTGCCTTGATGATTGAAGTGCCGCGGCTCACCTTGAAAGCGGTAATGAATTTCAAAATCCTTATAGTCATTCATTGTCTTGGCCTGTTGGGGCGTGTGCAGACGCCTGTTGGATGAGTACTTCCTCTGTGTTCCTGACAGCGGGGGCTGCGACTGCTTCGCTGAGAATTACACACCTGCGGGAGCTTTTAGAACCGCGGCCCGATGGGCGGCCATGTGCCATATCGCTATGGATATTTTTCAGGCATCCAAAAGCGTGTAAGGGCTCGGGGGTCCATTTTCAAAGGTTTTTACGAGCGCAATCGTTCGGCGCTAAGTGACGATCGAGGGGCTCACGAGGGACTCAGAAATATTGTGTCAGGCGAGGCCATTTGATGGCCCGCTTCAGTCACGTTTTCTGGAAAAATCCTTCTTTATCAATTGATTCCGGGATGATGGTTATGCGCAGTGTGGGATTGGCCATGGTGGCGGGTTTTCTGGCAGCGGTGTCCATGTGCGCCCACGCCAAGGACATCAGTAAAAATGATCTGCAGGTCTGTAAGTGGGGAGCGGGGATTGCCGGGGCGGCGCAGCAGTCGAAACTTTCAGGCACCACCATCTACAGCGCGCGTAAAAAACTGCGGGGGCATAAATTCGCCAAACCGTGGATGAGCAAAATGGCGCTGGGTATTACTGAGCAGACCTATAAAAGCCCGTCCAGGCTCAAACCCGCCGCGATTAAGCAGACCTACTATGAGGGCTGCATCCAGCACGACCTGGCGCGTAAATGATCCAGATAGGTCACTGACTGCATCGAGACGCCGTGCCTGCCAGTATGTGGCAGGCGACTGAAGCGAGTGGTGGGGAACGGCTGCTGCGATCAGTGGCAGTTGCCGGCCAGATGGTAGTGCTGGGCTTCAGCGGCCGCGGCGCTATCAAATTCCACCCGGTTTTTCTCGGCAATGGCGTTATACGAAGGGCAGTCCGGCCGGTGATAAACCATGGTCTTCTTATTGCCGCGAATCGCCAGCGTCAGGTTGGCCGCATTGCCATTGATTGCTGACGACTTCATGGGGTTGTTGGTCCCCGGCCGAGCCTGTGAGGTCACAGCGGAAGCGCTCGCTGAGCCGCTGCCACCGCTCAGATTGGCGCTGACGAAAATCGGTGCGTGGTCGGACACGCTGTCGCGGCCCTTGGCGTGGGTCAGGCCGAGGAACTTCGGGTAATCGAAGACTTCAACTTTGTTCACCCGGATCGCCGATTGCTTGCTGATAAAGACGTTGTCGTAGAGGTTGGCGAATTTTCCGTCCTTGGTCGACAGCGTGCTGGCACCCTCGAGCACCAGCGGCCGGGCGCTGGTGTCCAGCTTGCTCCACGCGGGCGAGTTGGGCGGGGTGTTGAAGTCGCCCATCAACATGATTTGATTGTTGCCCGAGTAAGTTTCCTGCAGCCATGTCCAGTAATTGGACAGTGCGACGATTTCGGAAGCGCGGTCCGCCTGATTCTTGCCGTACAGAATGTGCACGGTGGCCACGACAAACGTCTTGCCATCCTTGAGCGACCGGAACTGCGCCGAGTAGGGCTCCCGCTCAAAGGTGTCGGTGCGGTCCAGGTAGGTCACGGCGCCGTCTTCATAAGCAACGGCGTCATCGCGCCAGACGAACCCGTACATTTCCTTGTAGGAAGATCGGCCAACGGCATGGGATGCCATCGAACTCCAGTGCTTGCCGGTCTGGCGGGTCAGCTCTTTGGCCAGCGCCTCCAGCGCGTCTTCGCTCATCAATTCCTGAACCGCCAGAAAGTCGACCTTCTGCGCCACCTTGGCAATGCCCTGGAAGTCCTTGTTGGGGCGCACGCTCAAGTGCTCCAGGTTCCAGGTGCCAATGTTGACGTCAGCGCGAGCGGTTTGCAGGAAGGTAAAAGCCAATAGCAGAGCGACACAAAATCTGAGCATGTTATCCAACTGGGTTATTCATCGAGGGCGTTTGATTCGAGTGACAGCGGTGGGGCGTCGACGGCACCAGGCCTTGCCAACGGGGACCGCTGTCTTGAGCAGGATGCTTTTGAAAGGGCATTGATCGGGGCGAGGCCGGGTCAATCTTCCTTAGGCACTGTCCAGAAGATCTGCACACCGCCGTCGTCTCGCCAGGCCAGGGTCACGTTGTCGTTCTCGTCGATCTCTTCGAGCAACTGTTTCCAGTCGTCCTCAAGTTCGTCCGCAAGACGGAAAATCAACGCCGAGCGGGCTTTTTGCGCGCTCTGCGAATTGATGATTTTCTGCACCCGCACGGCCATGCGCTCGTAATGCCCTGGCGATGCTGCGGTTGCTGCGTTGGTGTCAGACACGACGTGACCCTCCTGTTCGCTGTATGCGCATACAGTATTTGAGTGTCGGACGTTTCGCAACCGTGCATAGGAGAAAAACCGAGGATGAGCCAAGCCGCTGATTTTTCGGCTGATTGTGCAGGCGGCGAACCAAAGCCGATCGCGTTGATCTGATCTGCTAGATGACGATTCAGCGCTTGGGCGCACGACGCCTGAGCCATGCAAACCAGGAGGCTTTATGAAGATTCAATCATTGCTGATGCCGGTCGCGTTCGCCTGCTGTGCCGCATTGGCGGGATGCTCCACGGCCACCGTCGTGACTTTGCAAAACGGTACGCAGTACGTCACCAAGGACGCGCCGAAGACGAAAAGCAAAGACGGCTTTTACGAATTCGAAGACATTTCCGGCAAGACCGTCCGGGTGCGTGCTGACGAGGTAGCCACCGTTAAAGAAGAGGATTGAGCCATGGCTGGGCCAGGCGGGCATGACCGCCTGGCCCAGGCCTATGAAGCCCCATCCCCATTTGAATGGAACGTCTTCTCATTTCTGTCGCTCTAAGCGATGCAATCTGATCGCGAAACTTCCCGTCAGGCCCTAATTATGGATACCCCACCCAACACCGGGTTTAGCGCAGCGCCCCTGCGTTTTCTTGCTAACAGCGGTGCGGTCGGTGATCTGCTTCAGTCGCCTTTGATGGACGGCTCGCCCCTCGGGGCGCTCTCCGACTGGCCGGAAAGTCTGAAAACTCTGATGGGCACGATCCTCCCCGTTCAGGCGCAGATCGTGCTTTTCTGGGGCCCCGAATTCGTGGCGCTGTACAACGACGCCTATGCGCCGAGCATTGGCGAGAAGCATCCCAAGGCCCTCGGACGGCCTGCGGTCGAGAACTGGCGTGAGCTGTGGGACGATCTGGAACCGCTGCTGCGTGGCGTACGGGAAACCGGCCAGACGTTCGCGGCAAAAGACCGTGCGTTCTATATCGAACGGCATGGTTACGGCGAAACCGTCTATTTCGACGTCTCTTATTCAGCGGTGCACCAGAACGACGGGTCCGTTGGCGGCGTGCTCTGCGTCGTCACTGAAACCACCGAGCGCGTCCAGTTTGAACGGCGCCAAGCGCTGCTGCTGGAACTGGGGCAGGCTTTTCCCTCCATGAGCGAGCCTGACCAGATCGAAGCGGATGTTATCTGTCGTATCGGTCGAGAATTGGGCGCCGCTTGCGTCTATCTCGCAGAAGCTGATGAAGAGAAGGGCGATTTCGTCATCCGCCGCGAATACCGCCAGGGCCAGGTCACGTCCAGGTCCGGGGTGATTTCCATCACCGAGGACGGCCTTTGCGCGCTGCGCCGAGGCGTTACCCTACAAGCGGGTGCAGATGCTCATCGCGTCTTGGCTGATCCGCCTTCCATTGCATTACCCTCAGACGGCACGCAGCTACCGGCCGTGCATGTTCCGCTGATGCGCCATGAAACACTGGTTGCCGTGTTCACGGTCGAGTTCCAGGAGAAGCGGGTCTGTGGCCGACATGACATCCATCTGATTGAGGAAGCGGCCAAACTGGGTTGGCAATGGATCAACCACACGCGGGCTGAATCGGCACTGCACGCCAGCTCGGCCCAACTGGCCGGTATGTTCGAGCAGGCAGGTACCGGCATTGCGTTGTGTGATCGCCAAGGCGTGTTTCAACAGGTCAATGATCGCTACTGCGAGATCGTGGGGTTGCCCCGTCAAGCCATCGACGGCCGCTCGATCTTCGAACTGCAGCACGAGCTGGCGGCGAACGCGCAGCCGATCTTCCACGAGGACTTCCTGACCGCCAAGGTGCCTTTCGAGCTGACCCAGCACCACGTGCGCGCGAATGGCTCTGTCGTCTGGGCGCAAACTCACGTGACGCCACTGCTCGATGCCCAGCGCCAGGTCACGGGGCTGCTGTTTGTCTGCGTCGACATCACCGCGCGGGTGGGCGCTGAGCATCAGTTGATCGAGCTCAATGAAAGCCTGGAGCAGCGCGTTGCGACCATGGTGGCGGAGCGAGAAGCGGCGATTGCACTGCTTCACGAGTCGCGCAAAATCGAAATGGTCGGTCAGCTGGGCGGCGGCATTGCCCATGACTTCAACAACCTGCTGACACCGATCATGACATCGCTGGAGTTGTTGCGGCGCCAGCCCGTGAGCAATGACCGCTCGCACCGGCTGATCGACGCCGCGCTCCAGGCGGCAGACCGTGCACGAATTCTGGTGGGCCGTTTGCTGACCTTTGCCCGTCGGCAGACGCTCAAGCCACAGGTGGTTGCGCTGGATGATCTTGTCCACGACATGCGTGACCTCGTCCAGCGTTCGCTGGGGCCTACCATCGAAGTCATCGTCGAGATTCCCGAAGGACTGCCTAACATCCTGATCGACCCCCATCAGCTTGAGCTGGGCGTCCTCAATCTGGCCGTCAATGCCCGTGACGCGATTGCAGAGCGTGGCTTCCTGAAAATCAGCGCGTGCGCCGAGGTGGTGTCTGACAGCCCCGGTATGGGCCCCGCGCCCGCACCGGGCTGCTACGTCAGGCTGACGGTGTCGGACAACGGCAGCGGCATGAGCGAAGAGGTGCTGCAACGCTGCGTTGAACCGTTTTACTCAACCAAAGGCGTCGGCAAAGGCACCGGTCTTGGGTTGTCGATGGTGCAAGGGCTGGCCCTTCAGTCCGGCGGCGGTTTTGACATCCGCTCGACGCCGGGCCTCGGTACCCGGGTGGACATCTGGCTGCCGGCCTCCAGCGCTGATGTGTATGCACCGGCGCTAGGGGAGGGCGCGCCAGCACCGGGCGCGGATCACCCGTATCACGTGCTGGTGGTGGATGACGAGGAACTGGTCCGCTACACCGTTGCCCTGCAATTGCGGGACCTCGGCTATCGGGTCACTGAAGCGGCGTCGCCGTCGGCTGCCGAGCAGATGGTGGGCGCAGGCTTGCGGCCAGACGTGCTGATTACCGACCAGTTGATGGCAGAGAAAAGCGGCACGCAGCTGGCCTTGAGTCTGCGGGAAATTCTGCCGGCGCTGCCGGTGCTTATCGTGACGGGGTACACCCGCGAATCCTCGACCCGGATTGCGGGTTTCGAGGTTCTGGCCAAGCCGTTCAGTCGCGCCGATATCGCCTCCAAAGTGGCGCAGGCGATCGGTGACCGGAAGGCGTCAGGATTGAGAGTGGAGGAGACGGGTCACGCGTCTTGACGAGCCGAGCGCTTCACGCCGGGCTGCTGCCGGGCGTGAAGCGCCGCTGCTGCGCTAAAGCTGCTGCTCCGCTAAAACGGCCCCTCGTTTAAACGGTCCGACCCATTGCCTGCTCGTAGCACGACAGAAAATACTGCCACTGCGCGTCGTCCCAGAATGAGTGCCTTCTGAGCTGCGGGATGTCATGGCGCGAGGCTCCCAGGGTGGTGATCCGGCCGTGGGATTTTTCCAGATCAAGCAGCGCCAGTTCAAAATCAAAGCGGGTTTCAGTCACCGTCGCCTTGATGAAAATGTGCTTGGAGCGCATGCAACCATGCTGCCACTTGCCCAGATGCATCTTCGCCAGTGTTTCAGCCAGGCGCTTGAAAAGCCGCTGGTGCTGCTCGATGCTCAGTGTGGCGGCGCCGCCTTGTGCGTACCACGTGTCGAGGTCGATGAAGCCACCTAGGTCGTGAGTGACCAAAACACCCTGCCAGACGCCAGCGACCTTGCGCGCGCCATAAAATACAGGACGTGGCGCGTTTACGCCCAGCTCCGCGAGTTTCGCCAGCGCGATGCCCTCACGCAGTGCCGTCGGGCGCCCGGTGGGGTAGCGCAAGCTGCGAAACAAATGGCCGGTCTGGCGTTTGACGTATACCGTCTTGCCTTCCTGCACCACGCGCTGCACGCCGCTGGTGCCGTTGCGGCGCACGTTCGGTGGCTCGACCCAGGGTCCCGAGGTGCCCCACCAGAACTCAAATTCATTGTTGCCCCGCCCCATCATGCGCTCCAGATACTGTAGAAATCATCGTGTGCAGCGACTGCCATGTTGCAGTGCGAGCCCCTCTGGCTGTCCCAGGTGGGAATAGTTCAGTGACGCTCAGAGGTATTGGCTAATTGCCATATTTCGACCTGCCCAGCTTACGGCTTCGCCGAGGGGCTGAAGGCTGCGAAGCGGTGTCATTTGCGCCATCCAGCAGGGTGTATGTGCAGCGCTTGCCCTGTTCGCTACGCAAAGCCACCTGGGTGAAGGCTGATGGGACGTCCACGCCTTGATCCCCGTCATGCCCGTTCGTCCCATTGATGAGAAACTCTTGGAATTGCCAGGCACGGGAGGTATCCACCGTGCATAACCAAATAAGGAAATTTGTCATGATCTCTACCCTTGAACTCTGCCATATCGTCGAATCAGGTTTTCTCCCTGCCAAATGCAAGTGCACCATCGATGCCAACGATCAAATCATGGTGCAGATATTTGATCGTGAAAGGGGCCACGCAGACCTTCTCGCTGCAGGCATTCCGGTCAGCTCCCTCAACTCCAGTCGCGCCATTGCCAATCTGATCGCAAAACTTAAGGATGACTTAAGACTGCACGCTGCCGGCCGACGCGCTACTTTCCAGCAGGAACGCGCGTAACTGACGGTACGATCCACCTTTCCCTTCCTCCCTCCGATCCAGAGCGCGGTCTCTCCGCGCTACAGCGGTGATCGGAGGTGCAGGGCGACACCCTTTCTGTCCCCATTTGCACAGTTGACAAAACCCCAAAGGATTCTCATAGTTTCGCTCACGCAAACGTTTGCGATTCGTCGATTCCCGCTTTGACGCGTAAACGCTGCCGATAACAACAATCATAATATCGGAGTGATTCCATGAAGCTGCCCTTCGCTGCACGCCTTCTTGCTGTTGCCATGCTCAGCACTTCTGCTGCAACCCTGCCTCTTTCATCCGCCTTCGCCGACGACGCCAAAAAGCCTACCGTTGCCCTGGTGATGAAATCCCTCGCCAACGAATTCTTCCTGACCATGGAAGACGGCGCCAAGGACTATCAAAAGCAGCATTCCGCTGACTTTGACCTGATCTCCAACGGCATCAAGAACGAGTCCGACACGTCCGCGCAGATCGACATCGTCAATCAGATGATCGTCAAGAAAGTCGACGCGCTGGTTATCGCTCCGGCGGACTCCAAGGCGCTGGCCTCGGTCCTGAAAAAGGCCATGGACGCCGGCATCAAAGTCGTCAACATCGACAATCAGCTCGATGTGGACGTACTGAAAAGCAAGGGCATGGAAGTGCCGTTCGTAGGCCCCAACAACCGCAAGGGCGCCAAGCTGGTGGGTGACTACCTGGCCAAGCAACTGGCGGCAGGTGCTGAAGTCGGCATCATCGAAGGCGTGCCGACCACCACCAACGCGCAACAACGCACCGCCGGCTTCAAGGATGCGATGGACGCGGCGCAGATGAAGATCGTCTCCACGCAGTCCGGCAACTGGGAAATCGACAAGGGCAACGCGGTGGCTTCCGCCATGCTTAACGAATACCCGAACCTGAAGGCGCTGCTGGCCGGCAACGACAGCATGGCACTTGGCGCCGTCTCGGCAGTCCGTGCGGCAGGCAAGGCGGGCAAGGTTCAGGTCGTCGGTTACGACAACATCAATGCCATCAAGCCCATGCTCAAGGACGGCCGTATTCTGGCCACTGCTGACCAGTTCGCGGCGCGTCAGGCGGTGTTCGGTATCGACACCGCGCTGAAAATGGTCAAGGGCGAGAAGCTCGAGATCACCAACGGCGTGATCGAGACCCCGGTCGAGCTGGTGACCAAGCCGCAATAACCGGCCTGGTTTCACACCGCACGTTCCAATCAGTAGTTTTCCAAATATGTACCGCCTGCCCGCGAGGGCAGGTGCGTGGAGATCGTTATGTCAGCGTCTGCTCAGGCCGCTGTTCTATCTGTCAGTGGTATTGGCAAAACCTACGCCCAACCCGTACTCGGCGACATCGATCTGACGCTGATGCGCGGGGAAGTGCTGGCCTTGACCGGGGAAAACGGCGCAGGCAAAAGCACGCTGTCGAAAATCATCGGCGGCCTGGTCACGCCGACCACCGGCCAGATGCAATTTCAGGGGCAGCCCTACCAGCCCGCCAGTCGCACCCAGGCCGAAAAGCTCGGCGTGCGCATGGTCTTGCAAGAACTCAATCTATTGCCGACGCTGTCGGTGGCGGAAAACCTGTTCCTCGACAACCTGCCCAGCCGCGCCGGTTTCATCAATCGCGGCAAGCTGCGTGAAGACGCGATCAAGGCCATGGCGCAGGTCGGCCTTGAGGCCATCGACCCGGACACGCTGGTCAGCGAGCTGGGCATCGGCCATCAGCAGATGGTTGAAATTGCCCGTAACCTGATCGGCGATTGTCACGTGCTGATCCTCGACGAGCCGACTGCGATGCTCACGGCGCGCGAGGTGGAAATGCTGTTTGAGCAGATCACCCGCCTGCAGGACCGTGGTGTTTCCATCATTTACATTTCCCACCGCCTGGAAGAGCTGGCCCGCGTCGCTCAGCGCATCGCCGTGTTGCGCGACGGCAAGCTGGTGTGCGTCGATGCCATGGCCAACTACAACAGCGAGCAACTGGTCACGCTGATGGTCGGCCGCGAACTGGGCGAGCACATTGATCTGGGCGAACGCAAGATCGGGGCAGTGGCCCTGTCAGTGAAAGCGTTGAGTCGCTCCGACAAGGTGCTAGACGTCTCCTTTGATGTGCGGGCCGGCGAAATCTTCGGGATTTCGGGGCTGATCGGCGCCGGTCGTACCGAATTGCTGCGGCTGATCTATGGCGCGGACGTGGCCGACAGCGGCACCGTCCAGGTCGGTAGCCCGCTGCGCACTGTGCAGATCAAGTCGCCAGTGGACGCGGTCGGTCACGGCATCGCCTTGATTACCGAAGACCGCAAGGGCGAGGGCTTGCTGCTGTCGCAATCGATCAGCGCCAACATCGCGCTGGGCAACATGCAAGCCATTTCCAGTGCCGGTGTGGTCAACGGCAATTCGGAAATGGCACTGGCCCAGCGTCAGGTGGGCGCCATGCGCATCCGCAGTTCCAGCCCGACGCAACTGGTGTCGGAGCTGTCGGGTGGCAACCAGCAAAAGGTCGTTATCGGGCGCTGGCTGGAGCGCGACTGCCAGGTGATGTTATTCGACGAGCCCACGCGCGGCATTGATGTCGGCGCCAAGTTCGACATCTACGCGCTGCTGGGTGAATTGACCCGTCAGGGCAGGGCGCTGGTGGTGGTCTCCAGTGATTTGCGCGAGCTGATGCTGATCTGCGACCGCATCGGCGTGCTGTCTGCCGGGCGCCTGATCGACACCTTCGAGCGCGAGACCTGGACCCAGGACGAACTGCTTGCCGCTGCCTTCGCGGGCTATCAAAAACGTGATGCGCTGCTGTCTGAAGCCGCGCCCAGGATTGACTGATGAAAACCTCTACTTCTCCTGTCGCGGTGCCGTCTCCAGGCAAGCGCAGCGGCAATTACTTCGGCCTCGGGACGTACCTGGGGCTGGCGGGTGCATTGCTGGCCATGATCGTGCTGTTCTCGCTGCTCAGCGATCACTTTCTCTCATACGAAACGTTCAGCACCCTGGCCAACCAGATTCCCGATCTGATGGTGCTGGCGGTCGGTATGACCTTCATTCTGATCATCGGCGGCATTGACCTGTCAGTGGGCTCGGTACTCGCATTGGCGGCTTCGGCCGTCAGCGTCGCGATGCTCGGCTGGGGCTGGGGCGTGTTTCCGTCTGCGTTGCTGGGCATCGCCTGCGCCACCGCGGCGGGCACCTTGACTGGCTCGATCACGGTCGCCTGGCGCATTCCCTCGTTCATCGTTTCCCTCGGTGTGCTGGAAATGGCCCGGGGCGTTGCTTATCAGCTGACGGACTCGCGCACCGCGTACATTGGTGATTCGTTTGCGTGGCTCTCCAATCCCTTCGCACTCGGCATTTCGCCGTCGTTTGTCATCGCCCTGATGGTGATCTTTGTTGCTCAGGCGGTGCTGACCCGCACCGTGTTCGGCCGCTACCTGATCGGCATTGGCACCAACGAAGAAGCCGTGCGTCTGGCGGGGATCAATCCCAAGCCCTACAAGATCCTGGTGTTCTCGCTGATGGGGCTGCTGGCGGGCGTCGCCGCGCTGTTCCAGATATCACGACTGGAAGCCGCTGATCCAAACGCTGGCTCCGGCCTCGAACTGCAGGTCATTGCGGCGGTAGTCATTGGCGGTACCAGCCTGATGGGCGGGCGCGGTTCGGTGATCAGCACGTTCTTTGGCGTGTTGATTATCTCGGTGTTGGCGGCGGGTCTGGCTCAGATAGGTGCAACTGAACCGACCAAACGTATCATCACCGGTGCCGTGATTGTCGTGGCCGTGGTGCTCGACACCTACCGCAGCAACCGCGCCCGGCGGCGCGGCTGACATGGCAACCATCAAGGATGTAGCGGCGATTGCCGGGATTTCCTACACCACGGTGTCCCATGTGCTCAACCGAACCCGACCGGTCAGCGAAGAAGTGCGCAAAAAGGTCGAGGCCGCCATCGTCCAGCTCGACTACGTGCCCAGCGCCGTCGCGCGGTCGCTAAAGGCCAGGGCGACGGCGACCATCGGCCTGTTAATTCCCAACGGCAGCAACCCCTACTTCGCCGAGCTGGCCCGGGGCATCGAGGATTACTGCGAGCGGAACGGCTTCTGCGTAATCCTCTGCAACTCCGATGACAATCCCGAAAAGCAGCGCAGTTACCTGCGCGTGCTCCTGGAGAAACGTGTCGACGGCCTGATCGTGTCGTCCGTGGGCGGCGGTGACAGCCTTGTCGAAGGCTTGGCGGCCGTGCGCACGCCTCTGGTCATCGTCGACCGCGACCTTGAGGGCGTGACGGCCGATCTTGTGCGCATCGACCATGAGTTGGGCGGGTATCTGGCCACCTGGCATCTGCTGTCCCTCGGTCATCGCCACATCGCCTGCATTTGCGGGCCGGTGCACACCAGCGTGGCAAAAATGCGTCTGGCGGGGTATCACCGCGCGATGCACGAGGCCTCTGTCGAAGTGCCTGCGCACTGGGTGGTTGAAAGCGATTTTACCGGGCCCAGCGGCTATCTCGCAGCGGTGAAGCTGCTGGAAAGCGACCCGCCCACGGCGATTTTCGCCGCTAACGACATGGTCGGCATCGGCGTGTTGCGCGCCGCCGCCGAGCGTAATGTGCGGGTCCCCGCGGACCTCTCGGTGATCGGCTTCGACGACATCCAGATGAGCCAGTACGTCTACCCGGCCCTGACCACTGTTGGCCAATCCATTCTGCAACTGGGCGAGCGCGCCGCCGAGGTGCTGCTGCGGCGGATCTCGGCGCGGGGCGAAAACGCGGTTGAACAACTGGTTGTTGCACCGAGTATCGTGCTGCGAGAATCCACCGCACCTCCACCCCAAGCATTCACCGAATTTCGTTGAACCGAACGCTCCGTTCGGTGTGAAGAGTGTTCTGAAGAGTAAAGACGTCATGCAAGCAAAAGTAGTGATAGTGGGCAGCCTGAATATGGACCTGGTGACGCGCGCGCCGCGTTTGCCACGTGCCGGAGAAACCCTGGCGGGACAGTCCTTCGTGACCGTGCCAGGTGGCAAGGGCGCCAATCAGGCGGTGGCGGCAGCGCGGCTGGGGGCCAGTGTCGCGATGATCGGCTGCGTCGGCGCTGACGCTTACGGCGAACAACTTCGCACTGCGCTGCTGGCCGAAGGCGTCGATTGTCAGGCAGTGACCCGCATCGAGGGCGAGTCCACCGGTGTCGCGTTGATCGTCGTCGATGACAGCAGCCAGAACGCCATCGTCATCGTGGCCGGTGGCAACGGCCACGTCACCGCGTCCGTGGTGGACGGTTTCGACGCGTTGCTGTCCCAGGCGGAAGTCATCATCTGCCAGCTCGAAGTGCCCCTCGATACGGTCGGCCACGTGCTCAAGCGCGGTCACGAACTGGGCAAGACCGTCATCCTGAACCCGGCGCCAGCCAGCGGCCCGCTGCCGGCCGAATGGTTCGCCTGGATCGACTACCTCATCCCCAACGAAAGTGAGGCGACCGCACTGACCGGTCTGCCGGTGGACAGCACCGCCAGCGCTGACGCCGCCGCCTCGGCATTGCTGGCGGCAGGCGTCAGCAAAGTCATCGTCACGCTGGGCGAGCAGGGCGCCTTGTTCGCCAGCCCATCGCGCTCCGAGCACTTCCCGGCGCCCAGGGTCCAGCCCGTTGACACCACAGCGGCCGGCGACACGTTTGTCGGCGGCTTCGCGGCAGCGCTGGCCGATGGCAGGTCGGAATCCGACGCCATTCGCTTTGGTCAGGTCGCGGCGGCGTTGTCTGTCACGCGCTCCGGCGCGCAGCCTTCCATTCCCACGTTTGCCGAGGTTCAGGCCTCTGCCGCACAAGGGCATCAATCATGAAGAAAACCCCGTTGCTCAACATCGCCCTGTCCCGTGCCATCGCGTCCCTGGGCCACGGCGACATTCTGATGATCGTCGATGCCGGCATGCCCGTGCCGGCCGGTGTCGAGCTGATCGATCTGGCGCTGACCCATGGCGTGCCTGATTTCCTCAGCGTGCTGCAGGTCGTGCTGACTGAAATGCAGGTCGAGAGTCATGTTCTTGCCGAGGAGATGCTGGTGAAGCAACCTCCGGCGTTGGCCACCGTCGGCGCATTGCAGGCCTCGGGTGGCCTGGGTGAACAGCGGCTGGTGAGTCACGAAGCGCTCAAGCAGCTCAGCCGCGGCGCTCGCGCTATCATCCGCACCGGCGAATGCCAGCCCTACACCAACATCGCCTTGGTGGCCGGTGTGGTGTTCTAAACCCTGATCCCTCTTATGCAGCCGTCCGGATTGTCTCTCGGCGCTGCATATCGCTACCCGATCCCGGAACAAGGAGTTCCCATGCCTACAAGTCGTCAATTTTTCACCGGACTGTTCAGGAGTGCCGCGCTGTTGGCCATCTTATCTGCCGCCTCGGTGCAGGCTGCCCAGAAGCGTGACGTGATCATCGACACTGACCCGGGCGCCGACGACGTCGTCGCGTTGCTCCTGGCGCTGGCGTCACCGCAAGAGCTCAATGTCATGGCGATCACCACCGTGGCGGGCAACGTGCGCATCGACAAGACGTCGCGCAATGCCCGGCTGGCGCGGGAATGGGCCGGCCGCGAAGACGTGCCGGTTTACGCCGGTGCAGGCCGGCCGCTGGTGCGCACGCCGATCTACGCCGAGAACATTCACGGCAAGGAAGGCCTGCCGGGTGTTGAAGTGCATGAGCCCAGGCAACCGCTGGCGCAAGGCAGCGCGGTGCAGTACCTGATCGATACGTTGAAGAAGGCCGCGCCGCACAGCGTCACCCTCGCCATGCTTGGACCGCAGACCAACCTGGCGCTCGCGCTGATTGAAGCGCCCGAGATCACTCAGGGCATCAAGGAAGTGGTGGTGATGGGCGGCGCCCACTTCAACGGCGGCAACATCACCCCGGTGGCCGAGTTCAACCTCTACGCCGACCCCGACGCGGCGAAGGTCGTCCTGGCCAGTGGCGTCAAGCTGACCTACGTGCCGCTGGACGTCACCCACAAGATCCTCACCAGCGAGGCGCGCCTCAAGCAGATTGATGCCTTGAACAATCAGGCGGGCAAGCTGGTGAGCAACATCCTCAATGAGTACGTCAAAGCCGACATGGTGCATTACGGCCTGCCGGGCGGGCCTGTGCATGATGCCAGCGTGATAGCCTGGCTGATCAAGCCCGAGCTGTTCAGCGGCAAACAGGTCAATCTGGTGATCGACAACCGTGAAGGTCCTACCCATGGGCAGACCATTGCCGACTGGTACGACACCCTGGCTCAGGACAAAAACGTGTTCTGGGTCGAGAATGGCGACGCCCAGGGCTTTTTCGATCTTTTGACTCAGCGCCTGGGTCGATTGAAGTAAATCTGCAGTGCTGCGTCGTGTGGCGCGATGCCACGCGACGCAGAGCAAGAGGGTACAAAACCGTGTCTATCGATCTCAACAACCCCGATTCCCTTACCCATGACGCTGTCCGGCAAATGATCGCGGCCGCACGGGACGGAGTGCACAACCAGTTGCGGGTTAGTCGTGACGGTCGTGCGTGGATCTCAAGCGACGCGGTCGGCGGCGTGAACATTGGCGGTTTGCTGTTCCGTCTTGAAACCTGGGCGGCCGGCTCAGGGTGCGTCGGCCCGATCGCGGCAAGTGATGCCGTGTGGGTCATGCAGATCTACAATGCGCTGCGGGACAACTGGGCCAACCCCACCACCGATTACGTCGACGTTTACTGAGCCAGTCCTGGCCTGATGGGCGCATCCAGCGGGCATGCCGTTAACCTTTTGTGACGATTTGCATCCACCGGTCAGGGCATGCCTGGGGCAGACTCCTGCGCGTCCGGCACAGCGGTCGCGAACATGGGTCTGCCGGGGCCCGGCGAAACGAAGCGCGTCGACCGCTGTCGCAGAGGTTCTGCTTTAGTTAAACGTAAGGAGGTTGTATGCCCTGGAAATACGCATCATCGGGTCTGGTGCTCGCCGCAGCGCTGCTGGCCGGGTGCAGCAGCATGTCGGAGTCTTCGAGCAAGCCTGAGGAGAGCGTCGCCAGTTCCACCGACGGTTACGCCCGTTGTGATGCAGCAGCGGTCCAGTTCGCGGTGGGCAAGCCTGCCTCAGCGGCACTGCTGGATCAGGCGAAGGTGAAAGCAGGTGCGCAGACGGCCAGAGTGCTCGGGCCCCATGACATCGTGACACTGGAATACCGCTCGGATCGGCTGAACCTGAACACCGACGATGCCGGAACGGTGAACCGCGTCAACTGCGGCTAACGCCCCACGCCACATCAAATCGCAGGCATAAAAAAACCCCGTCAGTAACGGGGTTTTTTCAGACCGCTTGGATTACTCCGCGCGAACCTGAGCAGCTTGCATGCCCTTTTGGCCTTTCTCAGCCACGAAGGAAACAGTCTGGCCTTCTTTCAAGCTTTTGAAACCGTCGGATTCAATGGCTTTGAAATGTACAAAAAGGTCGTCGCCGCCACCCTGAGGGGTGATGAAGCCGAAGCCTTTTTCATCGTTGAACCATTTTACGGTGCCGGATTGGCGATTAGACATGGTGTATCTCCAGGAACATAATTTTCAGTAGTGCTGTGTTGCTCAGGCCAACTGGGCACACGAGCGCTATCATAGTCGAATTGTGCGAATGCTGGTCTTTTTCGATTAGAACTTTGCGTCAGCCGCTTCGATATAACGCTCCAAATGGGCTCCAGAGGCCTTTTTTCCGCGATCCGCCGTTGCAGGGGACGACCCCTGTGGTATCGCTGGAACCCGCTGACTGCGCGGGCTTCAGCACGGTACGCCACACCGGTTTTTTTACGGCCTGGTCGGCGGCATCAAGGAAATGTAAATTTTTTATTTTTTGCCGTTCAGGCAATTTTTGCTCACTGCATTCTGCAGCCGAGAGGTCATATCGGCACTCGGAGGGGTCTTTTTGTCATTCAGCGACGCAATCTCCTTGTCGGAGAAATTCTGATTGATCTGCTGAGCGCCGCACTCGCAATGCGCCTTGACCGCACTGGCGTCCATGGAAGGATTGTTCTGCGTAGCGGCAGCGGTGCATTCGCTCATGTAGCTGGTCTTGGTTTTCGCATCCATCGCGGCGTGAGCGCTGAGGGGGAGTGTCAGGGCCAGCGGGGCGAGGAGGGCGGCAACGCGTAGAAGCTTCATGGTGGATTCCTTTTTGTCGATTTTGTCGATTTTGTCGATGTGCCGACGAGTGTCAGGCCCAAAGTTGTCAGGCCCAGAACAGGTGCTACCGATAATCTGAGGGTCTTCAGGCGCACCAGTTCCGTGGACATGCCGGTGCCCGCCCAATCGCTGCAGGGCGTGTCGGGCCGTCGACCGTTTAGCTGACCCTGCCGTAACGCTGTGATAGCATGCGCGCCTGCAGATTAGCTCGCGTCTCGCGGGGGCCTCATTGCCCTGCTGCAAGTTCTGTCGATTTCGTAAGTTCCAGTCACTCTGGTTCGGTCATCAGGTTGGCCTTCGGGCTCCTGCCACTGTGAGGCAGGCATACCGCCGAATCGCGTACTGGCTCTATCCCACCCACGTGACCTTTGGTAGGGGTCACCACTAGGAGAGGAGGCGCCATGCCAACTATTACTCTTCCCGACGGCAGTCAACGTTCTTTCGATCACCCGGTATCCGTTGCCGAGGTCGCAGCATCCATTGGTGCGGGCCTGGCCAAAGCCACCGTGGCCGGCAAGGTCAACGGTCAACTGGTTGATGCCAGCGACACCATCGACACCGATGCGAGCCTGCAAATCATCACCCCCAAGGATCAGGAAGGCCTGGAGATCATTCGTCACTCCTGCGCGCACCTGGTCGGCCATGCCGTCAAGCAGCTGTACCCGACTGCAAAGATGGTGATCGGCCCGGTCATCGATGATGGCTTCTATTACGACATCGCCTATGAGCGTCCTTTCACCCCGGACGACATGGCGGCGATCGAGCAGCGCATGCTGCAGCTCATCGAGAAAGACTACGACGTCATCAAGAAGGTCACGCCGCGCGCGGAAGTGATTGAAGTGTTCAAGGCCCGTGGCGAGGACTACAAACTCCGTCTGGTCGAAGACATGCCGAACGAACAGGCCATGGGCCTGTACTACCACGAAGAATACGTCGACATGTGCCGCGGTCCGCACGTGCCGAACACACGCTTTCTCAAGTCCTTCAAGTTGACCAAGCTGTCCGGTGCCTACTGGCGCGGCGATGCCAAGAACGAGCAATTGCAGCGTGTCTATGGCACTGCGTGGGCTGACAAGAAGCAGCTGGCCGCGTACATCCAGCGCATCGAAGAAGCCGAAAAGCGCGATCACCGCAAGATCGGCAAGCGCCTGGGCCTGTTCCATACCCAGGAAGAAGCGCCTGGCATGGTGTTCTGGCACCCGAATGGCTGGACCCTCTACCAAGTGCTCGAGCAGTACATGCGCACGACCCAGCGCGAAAACGGTTACCTCGAGATCAAGACGCCTCAGGTCGTTGACCGTTCTCTGTGGGAGAAGTCCGGACACTGGGCCAACTACGCTGAAAACATGTTCACCACCGAGTCGGAAAACCGCGACTACGCCATCAAGCCGATGAACTGCCCGTGCCACGTGCAGGTATTCAATCAGGGCCTGAAAAGCTACCGCGAGTTGCCGATGCGTCTGGCCGAATTCGGTGCCTGCCACCGCAACGAGCCCTCGGGTGCGCTGCACGGCATCATGCGTGTTCGGGCATTCACCCAGGACGACGCGCACATCTTCTGCACCGAAGAACAGATGCAGGCTGAATCCGCTGCGTTTATCAAGCTGACCATGGCGGTCTATGCCGATTTCGGTTTCAAAGACATCGAAATGAAGCTGTCGACCCGTCCGGAGAAGCGTGTTGGCTCCGATGAGTTGTGGGATCGCGCCGAGTCCGCACTCGCCGCAGCCCTTGACAGCGCTGGTCTGCCATATGATCTGCAGCCGGGTGAGGGTGCGTTCTACGGTCCGAAAATCGAATTTTCTCTCAAGGATTGCTTGGGTCGCGTGTGGCAATGCGGTACTCTGCAGCTCGATTTCAACCTGCCGATCCGTTTGGGCGCCGAATTCGTGTCGGAAGACAACGGTCGCAAGCACCCGGTGATGTTGCACCGCGCAATTCTCGGCTCCTTCGAACGCTTCATCGGAATCCTGATCGAGCATTACGAAGGCGCGTTTCCTGCGTGGCTTGCTCCCACTCAAGCAGTGATCATGAATATCACTGACAAGCAGGCTGATTTTGCCCTTGAGGTGGAAAAAACATTGGCGCAAAGCGGATTTCGTGCCAAGTCCGACTTGAGAAATGAAAAGATCGGCTTTAAAATCCGCGAGCATACGTTGCTCAAGATTCCGTATCTCCTTGTGATTGGGGATCGGGAGGTTGAAACGCAAACTGTCGCTGTGCGTACACGTGAAGGCGCAGACCTTGGCTCGATGCCGGTCGCCCAGTTCTCGGAGTTCCTTGCACAAGCGGTTTCCCGGCGTGGTCGCCAAGATTCGGAGTAATTATTATTAAGCGTGAAATGAGACAAGATAAACGAGCTGCACCGAAAGCCCCGATCAACGAGAATATCTCGGCACGTGAGGTTCGTTTAATTGGGGCTGAGGGTGAGCAGCTTGGGATTGTGTCAATTGAAGACGCGCTTCTTAAGGCTGAAGAGGCCAAACTGGATCTGGTGGAGATTTCCGCCGATGCAGTACCCCCTGTCTGCAAGCTGATGGACTACGGCAAATCGATCTTCGAGAAGAAGAAGCAGGTTGCCGCTGCCAAGAAAAATCAGAAACAGATTCAGGTTAAAGAAATCAAGTTTCGTCCAGGGACGGAGGAAGGGGATTACCAGGTAAAACTGCGCAACCTGGTACGTTTCCTGAGTGACGGGGACAGGGCCAAGGTATCGTTGAGATTCCGTGGTCGTGAGATGGCCCACCAGGAGCTGGGCATGGAGCTGTTGAAGCGGGTTGAAGCTGACCTGCTCGAATACGGCGCCGTTGAGCAGCATCCTAAGATGGAAGGACGCCAGCTGATCATGGTCATCGCCCCGAAAAAGAAGAAATAACCACCAGGGCACGGCAGGCCTTGCGGTTATGTTTATCAACTGAATGCGGAGTATCCGAACATGCCAAAGATGAAGACTAAAAGTGGTGCAGCTAAGCGGTTTTTGAAAACCGCGAATGGCATCAAGCACAAGCACGCTTTCAAGAGCCACATCCTGACCAAAATGTCGACAAAGCGTAAGCGTCAATTGCGTGGAAGCAGCTTGCTGCATCCGTCCGACGTGGCAAAAGTCAAGCGCATGCTGCGCCTTTGCTAATTTTGATCAAGAACAGAGGAATTAACTCATGGCTCGTGTAAAGCGTGGCGTCATTGCCCGTAAGCGTCACAAAAAAATTCTGAAACTTGCTAAAGGCTACTACGGCGCGCGTTCACGCGTATTCCGTGTTGCCAAGCAAGCGGTAATCAAGGCTGGCCAATACGCCTACCGTGACCGTCGTCAGAAAAAACGTCAGTTCCGCGCTCTGTGGATCGCTCGTATCAACGCTGGTGCGCGTATCAACGGTCTGTCCTACAGCCGTTTCATCGCTGGCCTGAAAAAAGCGTCGATCGAAATCGACCGTAAGGTTCTGGCTGATCTGGCAGTGAACGAAAAAGCGGCGTTTGCTGCGATTGTCGAGAAAGCTAAAGCCACTTTGGCCTAAGTCCCCGGCAATCACCGGACCCCGCTCGGGGTCCGGTGTTAAACGTCATAAATAGGGGAAGAGCCTTGTAAGCTCTTCCCCTATTTTGTATCTGGAGTCTGTACATGGAAAACCTGGACGCGCTGGTCTCTCAAGCACTTGAGGCTGTGCAAAGCGCCGAAGATATCAATGCCCTGGAGCAAATCCGGGTTCTGTACCTTGGCAAGAAAGGCGAATTGACTCAGGTGATGAAGACCCTGGGAAATCTGCCCGCTGAAGAGCGTCCGCAAGTCGGTGCGCTGATCAACGAAGCCAAGGAGCGTGTCACAGAGGTTCTCAATGCGCGCAAGGCGTCGTTCGAGGAGGCTGATCTTGCGGCCAAGCTCGCAGCCGAATCCATTGACGTGACCCTGCCTGGCCGTGGCCAGACCACCGGTGGTCTGCATCCGGTTACCCGCACTCTGGAACGAATCGAACAATTCTTCACCCACATCGGCTACGGCATTGCCGAAGGTCCTGAGGTCGAAGACGATTACCACAATTTCGAAGCGCTCAACATCCCAGGCCATCACCCGGCCCGGTCGATGCATGACACTTTCTACTTCAACGCGAACATGCTGCTGCGCACCCATACCTCCCCGGTTCAGGTCCGCACCATGGAATCGCAGAAGCCTCCGATCCGCATCGTCTGCCCCGGCCGTGTGTATCGCAGTGACTCCGATATCACCCATTCCCCGATGTTCCATCAGGTCGAAGGCCTGCTGGTCGACCGCGACATCAACTTCGCCGACCTGAAGGGCACCATCGAGGAATTCCTGCGCGTGTTCTTTGAAAAAGAGCTGGCAGTGCGTTTCCGCCCTTCGTATTTCCCGTTCACCGAGCCTTCGGCTGAAGTCGACATGGAATGCGTGATGTGCAGCGGCAAAGGCTGCCGCGTCTGCAAACAGACCGGCTGGCTTGAAGTCATGGGCTGCGGCATGGTCCACCCGAACGTGCTGCGCATGTCGGGCATCGATCCGGAAGAATTCCAGGGCTTTGCCTTCGGCATGGGCGTAGAGCGTCTGGCGATGCTGCGTTATGGCGTCAACGATTTACGCCTGTTCTTCGACAACGACTTGCGGTTCCTCGCGCAATTTCGCTAGGTCGCCCGTAACGAATTCTTTAGGAGAGCAGGATGAAATTCAGTGAACAATGGCTGCGCGGCTGGGTTAGCCCGCAGGTGCCCCGCGACGAGCTGGTTGCTCGTCTTTCGATGGCCGGCCTTGAAGTAGACAGCGTCACCCCGGCCGCCGGCGTGTTCAGCGGTGTTGTGGTAGGTGAGGTGCTGAGCACCGAACAACACCCGGACGCTGACAAACTGCGCGTTTGCCAGGTCAGCAACGGGACCGAAACCTTTCAGGTGGTGTGTGGCGCGCCAAACGTGCGCCCCGGCCTGAAGATCCCGTTTGCCATGATCGGCGCCGAGTTACCCGGTGATTTCAAGATCAAGAAAGCCAAGCTGCGGGGCGTCGAGTCCAACGGCATGCTCTGCTCGCAGTCCGAGTTGCAGGTGGGCGAGGGCAATGATGGCCTGATGGAGCTGCCCGCCAATGCGCCGGTGGGCCAGGACGTCCGCGTCTACCTGGAGCTGGACGATGCGAGCATCGAGGTCGACCTGACACCCAACCGTGGCGACTGCCTGTCGGTTGCCGGTCTGGCGCGTGAAGTGGGTGCGCTGTATGACGCAGTCGTCACACGACCGACGGTAGCGGTTGTCCCGGCGGTGCATGACGAAGTTCGTCCGGTGGACGTGCTCGCATCAGCGGCGTGCCCTCGCTATCTGGGCCGCGTTATCCGCAATGTCGACCTGTCACGTCCTACGCCGTTGTGGATGGTTGAGCGCCTGCGTCGCTCGGATGTCCGCAGCATCGACGCCGCGGTCGACATCACCAACTACGTGATGCTTGAGCTGGGCCAGCCACTGCATGCGTTCGACCTTGCCGAGATCAACGGCGGCATTCGCGTACGCATGGCTGAAGAAGGCGAGAAGCTGGTGCTGCTGGACGGCCAGGAAGTCAGCCTGCGCGCCGACACGCTGGTCATTGCCGACCATCAACGTGCCTTGGCCATTGCTGGTGTGATGGGTGGCGAGCACAGCGGTGTGTCCGCGACCACCCGCGACATCTTCCTCGAAAGCGCGTTTTTCGATCAGATTGCGGTTGCTGGCAAGGCGCGTTCCTATGGCCTGCACACCGACGCCTCACATCGCTACGAGCGCGGCGTTGACTGGCAACTGGCCCGTGAAGCGATGGAGCGCGCCACTGGCCTGCTTCTGGAGATAACAGGTGGCGAAGCCGGCCCGGTCATCGAGACCGTCAGCGATCAGCACCTGCCTTCGGTTGAGCCAATCATTCTGCGCGCTGAGCGTATCGAGCAAATGCTCGGCATGAAGATGGACGAAGCGCAAGTGGAGCGTCTGCTGACGGCGCTCGGCCTGACCGTCTCGGCTCATGCCAGCGGGCAATGGCACGTTGAAGTGCCAAGTCACCGCTTCGATATCACCCTGGAAGTCGATCTGATCGAAGAGCTGGCGCGCCTTTACGGCTACAACCGGCTGCCGGTTCGTTACCCGCAAGCACGTCTTGCACCGCAGCCGCGTGCCGAGGCTCAGAGCGATCTTCCTGCGTTGCGTCGTTTGCTGGTGGCGCGCGGTTACCAGGAGGCGATCACCTACAGTTTCATCGATCAGAAATGGTTCGAGCTGTTCAGCCCCGGGGTTGAACCGCTGCTGTTGGCCAACCCGATTTCAGCTGATATGTCGGCAATGCGTTCGTCCCTGTGGCCGGGTCTGGTGAAGTCGCTGCAACATAACCTCAATCGCCAGCAGGACCGTGTGCGCCTGTTCGAAAGTGGCCTGCGTTTCGTTGGTCAACTGGAAGGCCTCCAGCAAGAGCCCATGCTGGCTGGTGTGATCTGCGGCAGCCGCCTGCCGGAAGGCTGGGCGCAGGGGCGCGATGTTGTCGACTTCTTTGACGTCAAGGCTGACGTCGAAGCGGTGCTTGGCTTCGCTGGCGCCCAGGATGACTTCCGTTTCGTACCCGGAAGTCATCCTGCGCTGCACCCAGGCCAGACGGCTCGTATCGAGCGCGACGGACGGAAAGTCGGCTACATCGGCGCGCTGCACCCGGAACTGTCGAAGACGCTGGGTCTGGACCGGCCGGTGTTCGTATTCGAGCTGGTGCTCGCCGAAGTCGCCCTCGGCCGCCTGCCAAAATTCCACGAGCTTTCACGCTTCCCTGAAGTGCGTCGTGACTTGGCGCTGCTGGCCGATCGTGACGTTTCGTCGGCTGCCGTTATGGACGTTATTCGTGAGAATGCAGGCGAATGGCTCACAGACCTCAGGCTATTTGATGTTTATCAGGGTAAAGGCATTGATCCGCTTAGAAAAAGCCTTGCAGTCGGCTTGACCTGGCAACATCCATCGCGCACTCTTACCGACGATGAGGTAAACGCTTCGACGCAGCAAATTCTCACCTCGCTAGAGGAAAGGTTAAACGCCACGTTAAGGAAGTAGCGTATGGGGGCTCTGACGAAAGCTGAGATGGCCGAACGTCTGTACGAAGAGCTAGGCCTGAACAAACGAGAAGCCAAGGAATTGGTCGAGCTGTTTTTTGAGGAAATCAGGCACGCTCTGGAAGATAACGAGCAGGTCAAATTGTCCGGATTCGGCAACTTTGATTTGCGCGATAAACGCCAGCGACCGGGCCGAAATCCCAAAACAGGGGAAGAAATCCCGATTACAGCTCGCCGTGTGGTCACCTTTCGCCCAGGGCAGAAACTGAAGGCCCGAGTTGAGGCTTATGCTGGAACCAAGTCATAACGACGAGCTACCGCCTATCCCCGGCAAACGCTACTTCACCATTGGTGAAGTCAGCGAGCTCTGCGCGGTCAAACCGCACGTTTTGCGTTATTGGGAGCAGGAGTTTCCTCAACTCAACCCGGTCAAGCGCCGCGGAAACCGTCGGTATTATCAGCGGCAGGACGTGCTGATGATCCGCCAGATCCGCGCGTTGCTTTACGATCAGGGCTTCACCATTGGCGGTGCGCGTTTGCGTATGTCCAGCGATGAGGTCAAGGATGATTCGCTGCAGTACAAGCAGCTGATCAAACAAATGATCGTCGAGCTGGAAGATGTGCTGGTCGTTCTGCGTAAGTGAATTGACGCGGCAAGCTTGAATACTTCCATCTTTCAAAAGCTTAGGGTATATTCCTCGACGCTTTCGCAAGAAGCACAAGCTGCCTTGCAGTAAAACCTCAGTTGTCGCATCAGTCGTAAACAGTAACGCCTAGTCGGGGCGTAGCGCAGTCCGGTAGCGCACTAGCATGGGGTGCTAGGGGTCGAGTGTTCGAATCACTCCGTCCCGACCATAATTCCTAAAGGGAACCAGCCACTTACAGGCTTGGTTCCCTTTTTCGTTTCCGGCTTGCGCAAAATCCGCGGAAAACTATCCGGCTATTTCGCTGATGTCGGACTCCGCAATGGCCTCCGAGAATTAGACGAATTGACATCTGGCCAACAGCCTTGCCCTTCAATCTCCGCTGGAACCTGCGCAAGCCCCGGCAGACAGCCCGAGCGTGCCCTGGCGCGATCTGCTTAGGCCGAGGAGTTGCGGGAGATGCTCAAGTACGCCGACGCGGTTTACGGGCGCTTGTCGGAAGACCTCGCGTAGCGGGATTGGTCGAAGGCTGGCGGTCGGAAAAAAGGGAGTTCGAGATGTCGGCAGAACGCCGTGGCGGGTGGCGCCGCCAATGAGCCGGGGCTCGGCCGCTAAGCCTGAGTCCACCGCACCTCTGCAATGCCGTGCCGCTCAGCGAGCGGTTTGCTGACCACCTTCACTTGCTCGTGTCGGTATTTGGGAATGGGTGCAACCCCGGAATCCACCGCCGCCCAGTGCCAGGCTTCGGCATTACTCATCGTCGCTGTACTGACGTAAAAGCTCTTACCTGACCCGTTAAGAACATAGTCTATTCGGTAATGGGCGGAGTGCGGCATGGGCGTGCTTCCTTATTCCCGGAGTGACAATTCACGCTTATTCCGAAAATGTTGGGCGACGTTAGTTCCGGGTTTATCGCGACCAGTCATTCCTCCAGCGGTAGCCCATCCTTCTTTATCATCGGAAGCCAGGCATCAGCGGCTTCATTGACGGCGAACACAAGGACTTCAAATTGCGAAGCGTTGATGATTCCCAGTTCATACACCTGGCGGAGGTAGTCGATCGTCACCACAGCGTTGTGCTCTGCAAATGCATGGCTCGTTCCGTGGCGAATTGACTCCATCAGCCCATTCACGCGCTGAGTGACGCGCTCGGCTGTCATGGCCTTGTTCCGCAGCTGGCGCAGTCAATCATTTAGAAGACCATCGGCGTTCATGCCGGGATGATGGGTTTCCCAGTCGTGCAATGCATCTTGAGTTTGTGCCATCAGTTTCTGGAACTGGGTGTCTTCCAGAAACCCGAGGTCGTACAGCGAGGCAATATAGTAGCGAGCCTGGGCGGCATTGTACTGGGACAGCCCGTCGGACAAGGTGCCTATCGCACTGATCATGTCGAGCGCACGCGCAACCGCATCGGCGTTGGTCATCGGCATGGGGGATTCCTGGATGAATGAGAGATGCCAGCCATGTCGCGGATTTTACAAAAACACAACGCAGGGGGCTAGATGGCTTCAATGCCATCTCTCAGCCGCCCTTCAGCCGTTCGCTAGCTCAGCAAACTACGCATGCTCGCGCGGGTTACAAGCTCGCGCAACAAGATGAACTGCTGATCGTTCAATAGATTGAAATCATCAAGAGCCTGCAGGTACCCGCTAACTTGATCCAGCCTTTTGTCCAAGTGCGCCCGGCTTGGGGCCGTCTCAATCGTCTGCAAATACGAGCCCACTTGCTTCTCGGCGGCGGCCGTCAGTTGCAGTTCGCTCAGGACGAACAGGTCTTCCTGAAGACTGAAAACTTGCTTGATCATCTGGCGTCCTTAAGTGATGCCTAGATTGGTGGCGCCAGTCGACTACAGAGCCCTGGAAATTGGCGTGAGCATACCCGCATGGGGCACCGCGTGTATGAATAAGGCGCCACATTTGCTTAGCCTGGGCCAACTGGGCCCGGTAAGGTTTTCATAAAAACGGAATCTAGACCCCTGCGGCTGAAAAGGCGACGTCAGGCGTCCGACAACGCGTGCTCGCGGGCTTTGCGCTTGATGGGAGATCAAGGTCGGCGGACGCACTCCCAAGCGCGGCCAGAGATCTGCTTTTCCCAGTGTGCAGTTGAGCATAGACCGCTGAGCGAGTTGGGAGCCTGGACGTCGAGACGGCCGAAGACTAACGCATTACTTTTGACCAGCGACTTCCGAAGCGTACGGAACTACTCATTTGGCCCTGTTGATTATTTGCCCAGCTTCTGGTTTAAGGGCTTTTAAGGTGCCAGAGGTAGCTTGGCCCCGGGCTCCCTAGTCAGACAGGCATTTGAGTGGGATCCGAACGGTAAAGGTGGTCCCTGTTCCCGTTTTAGATATCACCTCGATAGTTCCTCCGTGGGCCTTTATGATCGCCGATGCGATGTACAGACCAAGTCCAAGGCCTGCGCCTGCGCCGTATTCCGTTTTATCGCCTTGAAGATGTCGAACCATGGGATTGAAGATGCTGGATACGATATCTTCCGCGATTGGAAGACCCTCGTTGTGTACCGAAAGGTGTGCAAAGCCATCTTGAGCGGCCAAGCTGACCGTTACCGGTCTGTCCTGTTCTCCGTGCTTTATGGCATTGCCTATCAGGTTGGAGATGACCTGCTCCATCCTCGACTTATCAAAGTGTGCGGGAAGACGCGGTTCAGAACGAAGATCGATCTGGCGATCAGGGTGATACGCCCGCGCCTCCTCTACCATAGCGTCGCAGGTCAGAGCCAGGTCCTCGCTCTCAAAGCGCACCGGAATTCCCGAGCCAAGCTGAGTACGGGTGAAATCCAGGAGGTCCCCGACAATTTTGATGGACCGACCTACGCTTGAATAAATACGTGTTACGTTCTTTGTCGCTTTAGGCGGAAGGTCGCCGCCGCGTAAAAGTACCTCTGCGCCAAGCGATATGGCCCCAAGCGGACTTCTCAGATCGTGTCCAAGGATGCCGAGGAATACATTTCTAGCCGCATCCACGGCGGTGGTATACGTCACCACGGACTCGGCCAGGGCTTGGTCGACTGCCTCGTTGAATCGGACGATATCAGAAACTTCCTGATCCTTTGTCACCGAATCTGGTGGCATCCACAGCACTAGCACACTGGTCCGAAGCGCTCGGTATTCAGCAATCATCTGTCCGATCGTAAACCCGGAAGACTGGCGAGTATCAGCATGTGTTTCTGCCGCCGTTGTACTCACCGAATCAATAGCCTCTCCATGGGATTTGATGATCCGGGCTTCATGGGTCTGGGTAGTCTTGAGATCGGCGGCAATTGTAAGCAGCATTTGCTCTGCGTGATCTCTTAGCGCCACCGAGTCCATGCCGGCGGAGGCCGGAGTCATTGTCTTTGCGAAGTCTTCCCACTGCTGAAGGATAGGCTCGATATTCTGGAGAATGAAATCAGCTAGACGCATTGAGGATTCCTGGTGGGAGAGGATTGGTCACCCTCAAGCACGTTCGGTGAATGGCGAGGCTACACGTAGCCGTGGTCCTTCGGGTATTTGTCAGGAGTGCTGTGTTTCATCTTTTTTCATGGCGCTGATGCGGCCAAGCGTCCAGAAGGAGATCCCAAAGAAGAGCAGCGAAAGCAGAACCCCGCCGCTCATGATGTAAAAACCCGGCCGATAGGTGTGCAGGTTGGCTGCGATGGCGCTGAACTCCGGAAACCAGCGCGAATAGAGTAGGGCGACATCCTGGTCAACGTCACAGTCTTGCTTCTCGCCGCATCGGCTGTCCAGGTATTCCCCTTCGTGAGACCGGTTATCCTGGTCCACGTAACGGTAGTGGACGATGTTGGCATCTGGGTTTCTCGGGATTTCTTCCAGCTGCGTGATCGTGCCGGTCACTTGGGCCCCAGTCCACCGAAGGGCGGCATAGGTCAAACCTTCGTGTCTCGCCATCGCGGCAAGTGCTAACAAAACGCAGCATGCGATGGTGAGCAGGACGACCCGGTTGTACAGATTGTCTCGTTCTGCCTCACGTGGATCAAACACGCAATGCTCCATGGCTTATTGGCGATCTGTAGCTATCGGCAATGAAAGCAAGAACTTGATCAGCATGGCTCGTCAGGGCCAGGGCGCTTATGTTCCGCTGCGTCCCCCCGTGACGTGCGTCTGTTCCACCCCCTTAAGGTGTTTTGCTCACTCCCACAGCAGTCTGAGCTGACCCGGCTCATCCGGGCAGCGCGCTGTAGCTGTCATCAACACCAGCGAAGCGTGTCGAACTACCCGGTACAATCCCCCGTCACCCCCCATCCGGAGCCTGCGCGTTTAATGTCGCTGTTCAATCGTCTGACTGCATTTTCAACCCAGAGCGGCAGGGCGGTCGGCCTTGTCTGGGCGACTTCCCGGCCCTTGTTCAGCGGTTTGATCGTGGCGACGCTGATCGCCGGCATGTTGCCCGCGCTTGCGGCCTGGATCGGCCAGCGGATCGTCGATGCGGTGGTTCAGGCGATGCAGATCCATGGCGATGGCGGCCAGGCGCCGTTATGGCCTGTCCTGCGTTACGTGTTGGCCGAGGCGGGCGTATTGGCATTGTTGGCCGCGGCGCAACGGGCGCTTTCAATGCAACAAGCGCTACTGCGGGTGCAGTTGGGGCAGAAGGTCAACCTGATGATTTTGGAAAAGGCTCAGACCTTATCGCTGCTGCAGTTCGAGGACTCGGCCTTCTACGACAAGCTGGTGCGCGTGCGGCGCGATGCATCGACCCGGCCACTGGGCCTCGTTACAAAAGGCCTGGGGCTTACGCAAAACCTTATTTCGCTGGTCAGCTTTGCGGTGTTGCTGGTGCATTTTTCCCCGTGGGCGCTGCTGATTCTGGTGCTTGGCGCGCTGCCGGTGTTCTTCGCCGAGACGCATTTTTCCGGTAATGCCTTCCGCCTGTTTCAGCGTCGCGCCCCGGAAACCCGCCAGCAAAATTACCTGGAATCATTGCTGTCCCACGAGGCGCACACCAAGGAAGTGAAGCTCTTCGGCATGGCGCCGTTGTTGCTGCAACGCTATCGCGACAATTTCATGCGCCTGTACGCCGAAGACCGCCGGCTCACCGTGCGACGCGACGTCTGGGGTTTTGCCCTTGGGCTGTTGGGCACTGCCGCGTTCTATGTGGCCTACGCGTGGGTGGTGCTGGACACCGTGCGCGGCCAGACCACACTGGGGCAGATGACCATGTACCTCGTGCTGTTCAAGCAAGGCCAGGTCGCCATCACTGCCAGCCTCAGCGCGATTGCCGGCTTGTACGAGGACGGCCTGTACCTGTCCGACCTCTACGAATACCTTGGGGTGCCGGTGGCCCCCATACGCGGCACGCTCAAGACCGGTGCACGCCCGGGCGACGGCTTGCGCTGCGAGCGCTTGGGATTCCGCTACCCGGGTGCCGCGCACCCCACGCTCAACGACATCAGCCTGCACCTGAAGCAGGGCATGAGCCTGGCGCTGGTGGGCGAAAACGGCTCGGGTAAAACCACGTTGATCAAACTGCTTACCCGACTCTATACGCCTGACGAAGGCCGGATCCTGCTGGACGGCAGCGATTTGCAGGACTGGGATGAACAGGCCTTGCACCAGCGGATCGGCGTGATCTTTCAGGACTACATCCGTTACCAGATGACCGTCGGCGAAAACCTTGGGGTGGGTGACGTCGAAGCGTTCGATGACCAGGACCGTTGGCGCGATGCGGCCACTCAAGGGATTGCCGCCGAATTTATTGAGCGCCTGAGCAACGGATACCACACGCAGCTGGGGCGCTGGTTCGTCGGTGGGCAGGAATTGTCAGGTGGGCAATGGCAAAAGGTCGCGCTGTCGAGGGCCTACATGCGCCGTGAGGCCGATCTGCTGATTCTGGACGAACCGACGGCCGCCCTCGACGCTGCGGCCGAGGCTGCCGTATTCGAGCACTTCCGCGCGTACGCCGAGGGGCGCATGACCTTGCTGATTTCTCACCGATTCTCCAGCGTGCGCAACGCTGATCACATTATCGTGCTGGATCAGGGCCGGATTCTGGAACAAGGCACCCACGAGCAGCTGATTGCTGGCGGCGGGCGCTATGCGAGCCTGTTCGACATCCAGGCGCGGGGGTATCGATAGCCGCCCCGGCTACCCGTTAACGAGGGAACAGGTCACGAAAAGTCACCTGCCTCTTGATTTGATCGGAGATCTACTGAGCGCCTCGACCCGCAGGCTATGAGAGGCGACTCAGGCGATCACGCAGAAGCAACCATGGACGTTCGCCATGCGCAACCTGGTGGCGGCAGTCTTCCTCGTGCACGAAGGCCTGGCCTCCCTCCCGTATTGGCTGCGCGCCTTCGCATACCACGCAACCCACCCAGCCATCACTCAAGATCATCCACCGTCTGGCCCAGTCCTTCATCGAGAGATCGCCCCTCATGAAGTCTGGAGCGCCGGTTCCAGGTCCCTTCAACCCGGGTAGCTCGCCATCATTCACCGCCTGGTGCCCGATGGGGCCCTGAATCGCCACATTGACTGCACTCTGGAATCGCCCGGTGCGCTCGAACGACGCGGCATGAAACAGCGTGCTCAGATCCTGGGCTTGATTAGCCGTCAGACTGTTGGCCTGACGGAGCAGACGCAGCGTGTCGCTGGCAAGCGCCAGCACTTGGGTCGTTTGCTCGAGGGAATTGGAAGCAAGAATCCGCTCCAAAAGCGTTCGAGCTTCCCTGTAAACGTTGGTTGGGAGGTCGAGCCGGCCGACGTCCTCCACAGCAAAGCCGGAAAATTGAGTGGTGCTCTCGTTGGCGCGCCTGTTCATAGCGGTTCCTGATGCGATTGAAGCGGTCTTATGCAAGAGGCTGTGAAGCCCACGAGAGTTCCGACATTCTCTAAATCTGTGACTGATGGGTGACAAGATAGTCCACATTTCAGCCAGCGGTACTGCGGTCTTGAGGTTGATGGACTGCAGTACGTCGGGTGCGTGCTTGCGAAACGGAACTCGGCGCAGCGTAGCGCAATCATTAGCGAACTGTTAAGCCGTTGAATAAGGGTCCCCGGCGTTTGTTGCGAACAAGTCTTCCATTTCGGACGCGAACGCCCGGGGCTAAGATCGTGGAGCCTGATTTGATGCTCGAAGACCGCAGCGAACTCGCCGCGCTGATCGTTGAAAAAGATTGGACAACAACCCCGCTCAATGACCGAGCAGACTGGCCCGGTAGCTTATCGACACTGGTGAGCCTGATGCTCGCGTCAGCCCAACCTATGTTCCTGGTCTGGGGCGCTTCGCAAGTTCTCCTGTACAACGATTCATATGCCGAGATTCTGGCCGACAAGCACCCGGGCGCGTTAGGACGTCCGTTTTTAGAGGTGTGGGACGAGATCAGGGGAGATCTTGCTTCGATTGTGGATGCCGCTTACATGGGTCAGCCTGTGCTCATGGACGACATAAAACTGATGATGCGTCGAAAAGGCTACTCGGAAGAGACGCACTTTTCGTTTTCCTATACGCCTTTTTTTGATCCCGCCGGGCACGTCCAGGGTTTCCTCGGTGTGTGCAGCGAGATAACCGGCCAGGTGGCTGCCGACCGTGAGCGAAAGCTGTTCGAGCAAGCGCTTCTACGCCTGAACGACTCGCTGGAATACCAGGTTTCGCAACGCACCGACGAGCTCAACCGACTCTGGAACACGTCCCCCGATCTGCTGCTGGTAATCGACTTCGACGGCATGTTCGTGCGAGTGAATCCAGCGTGGACACGGTTGTTGGGCTACACCCCGGACGAACTGATCAATCACCACGTTAATGAATTCGTCGTGCCCGATGATCATGTGGCTACGCAGCAGGCTTACCTGCACGCAGCGCAGGGCGGTTCGCCACGGCTGGTAAATTGCTACAGGCATAAAGACGGCAGCCACAGGTGGATATCATGGGTGGCCGCGCCGGCCGAGGAGCTAATATTCGCAACGGGGCGCGATATTACGGCTGAGAAACTGCAGGCTGACGCGCTGTCCCGTGCCGAAGAATCCTTGAGGCAATCTCAAAAGCTGGAGGCGATCGGCCAGCTAACGGGCGGCGTCGCGCACGACTTCAACAATCTCCTGACAGTCATCAAGTCCTCGACTGACATGCTTCGGCGGCCTGACGTGCCCGAGGCTCGGCGGCAGCGATACATCTCGGCGATTTCTACCACCGTCGACAGGGCCTCCAAGTTGACCGCCCAGCTGTTGGCATTTGCTCGGCGGCAGACGCTGAAGCCTGAGGTGTTCGCTGCTTGCGACAGCGTCCGCGGTCTTTCAACCATGATGGAGACGCTGACAGGTTCCCTGATTCGAATCACGACAGCGCTTCCAGAGCGCCGTTGTTACGTCGAAGCAGACCCAAGCCAGTTCGACACTGCCCTTGTGAACATGGCCCTGATGCGCGTGATGCGATGCAGGGCGAAGGGCAGCTCACGATAACTGTCGCAACAGTAGAAGCGATCCCGGGCGCAGATGCACTCGGCAAAGGCCCGTTTGTAGCCGTTTCGGTTGCAGACACAGGTATCGGTATCGCTGCGTCGAAGTTTGCTCAAATCTTCGAGCCCTTCTTCACCACCAAAAGCGTCGGCCATGGCACAGGTCTGGGACTGTCCCAGGTGTTCGGGTTTGCGAAGCAGTCGGGTGGCGAGGTGATGGTGGAAAGTGAGGTGGGGGTGGGAAGTGTGTTCACCTTATACCTGCCCAACGTCAGCGCCCCGGCAGGCATGAGTGCCAGGATTATCGAGGAAGCGACGCAATTTGTGGAAGGGCACGGCACGCGTGTTCTGGTGGTCGAGGACAACGCCGACGTCGGCAGTTTTGCTGTGCAGTCCCTGACGGACCTGGGCTATGTGCCCTTACTTGCGAGCAATGGGGAGCAGGCCCTGGCCGAGTTGGAGCCAAACGCGGACCGGTTCGACGTGGTTTTTTCCGACGTCGTCATGCCTGGGATGAATGGCATCGACTTGGCCCGCACGGTCCAGGAGCGCTTCCGCCATCTGCCGGTTTTGCTGGCTTCGGGTTACAGCCATGTCTTGGCGCAGAACGGGACGAACGGCTTTGAGCTTTTACAGAAGCCGTATTCGGTTGACCAACTTGCTCGTCTGCTGGGAAAGGTCATCGCCCGGCACACAAGGCAGCGAACAGCTTGTGACCCTATGGAAAACGCATAGCGATGCGGTTTTATCCGGGAATTGATTCGATAAGGACTTATGACCCGGAACCCGTCAGGGGTTAGCACAGCGGGACGACCCGGCTGCCGCAGCGTACTCGCCCGGCGCCGGGTCATTCGCCTTTACGCATGGCCATCCTGCATCTGCACGGCAGGGGCGAAGCGATAGCAGTTACGCCCCCCACGCTTGGCCTGGTACATGGCAGCGTCTGCGCTGGCCAGTAAGTGCTCGGGTGTGATCGATGCGTACGCCGGGCAGACGGCGACGCCTACGCTTGTCCCGATGCGGATCGTATGGCCTCGCATGTGAAAAGGCTGCATGAGGCTTGCGCACATGGCGCTGGCGATTCGCTCACAGGTGTCTTGCGCCTTCGCGCCTGACGCAATAACCACAAACTCATCACCGGCGAGCCGGCAGACGGTGTCCTGCTGGCGCACTTTCTGGCGCAGCCGCTCCGAGACTTGGCACAGCAGCTCGTCGCCGAGGTCGTGGCCATAGTCATCGTTGACCCGTTTGAAGCCATCCAGATCAAGAAAATACACCGAGAAGTCGGTGAGGCCACGCTGTGCCGAGTCCACGGCGTCGGTGAGCTTTTCCATGAGCGCCGCGCGGTTCGGCAGGCCGGTCAGGTGGTCAAGCAAAGCCCGGTCCGTCAGCGATTTCTCTTTGCGCTTTTGTTCGGTCACGTCCTGGGACATGACAAAGAACCCGACCACCGCCCCGTCTCGAACATCGGGAATATAGGTCGCGCGCCAGATCCGGCCATCCAGTTCGTCATAGCGAATGTCGTCCCGAGTGCTCCGATTGCCCGCCAGGGCACGGTTAAAATAGGGCAGCAGTTCGTCGAAGACCGGTGGCGTCAGTACGGTCTGAATAGACTTGCCACGAAGTGACAGCGGATCAACGTTGAAAATCTCCTGGTACCTGGCGTTGTTGAACACATAGCGCAGTTCCGAATCCACCTGCGCGATCAACATCGGAATGTTGTCAGCGATGGATTGCAAGGTTCGCTGACTCTGCACCAGGTCGAGGGTTCGTTCCGTCACGCGCCGTTCAAGTTCGTGCTGATAATTCTGGATGAGTGCTTCGCTGTGCTTGCGCGGGGTGATATCCAGAATCGCGGCAATGAGGTGCAGGGGAGCGCCCGCTGCGTCTCGTAATATCGCTACGTGCAAATCCACCCAAACCAGCGTTCCATCCTTGCGCACATAACGCTTTTCCAGCGCGTAGTTCTTGCGACGGCCCGCGATGAGGTCGGCAACCAACGCCAGATCTGCTTCGAGGTCGTCCGGGTGGGTGATTTCCTGAAACGTTCTGCAGATGAGTTCCTCTGCCGAGTAGCCTGTTATCTCGCAGAATTTGCGGTTCACTACCTCAAGACGTCCCGACAGATCGACGAGGGCCTTCCCGGTGGGCGTCTCTTCAAACACCGTGGCGAACCGCGTTTCACTGAGTGACCGAGCGCGGCGTTCGTCCTCGAAGACCGTCCGGGCCTGTCCGGCCATGCTGCCGTGAAACAGTTCTCGCTCCACCGCGCGGGCCAGGTCCTTCATCGCCGAGAGTGTGCTCGGCTTTATTGACCTTGGGCGGGTGTCGATCGCGCAGAGCGTACCCACGACGTAGCCGTCGCTGGAGCGCAACGGAATGCCGACGTAAAAGCGAACGAAGGGGGCGCCCACCACTAGCGGGTTGTCATGGAACCTGATATCGGTCGAGGCGTCCTCGATGATCAGCGCGCCATCCGCGTGCAGGGCATGGGCACAGAACGCTATATCCCGGGAGGTTTCACAAGCATCCATACCGACCCTGGACTTGAACCATTGCGTGTCGGCGTCCACCAGCGAAACCAGCGCAATGGGCACCTGGACCAGTTCGGCCAGCACGCGGGTGAACCGATCGAATCTCTCCGCAGGGGGCGTGTCGAGGATGTCCAGGCTGCGGAGAAACTCCAGACGCGCCGCTTCATTGATGGGATAGGGGGCAACCTGCATTGCGATAAATCCTGATGGCCGCCTGGTACGGGCGAACCTTCATAGGTCATCGGCAGATTCGGGATGGACTTGATGCGCCAGCGGTGACTGAAAACCCGCCGCCGCGGGGCGTTCAGCAAGGTGCGTGTGGAAATCTTCCGTTTCGCTTTGCAGTGGCGGGTGCACAGGAACAGTGCCACTATCCGGCTCGGCTCGGCTCGGCTCGTCTCAGATCACATCACATCACGGCCTATAAGGGAATTCTTGATGCTTCGTTCCATGTTAGCGATCGCAAGCTGCACCTTTGCTTCACTGTGCCTGGCGGATCTGCAAGGGCAGCCTCTTGATAAGACGTGCTCGATGCTGAATGACACCAAGCTGCGCGCTGGCCAATGGACCGTTTACGAGGACGGCCGCGAAGGTTGCCTTAGCGTGGTCAGGCCTGTGTCTGAAGGTCAGCCCGATGGTAACGAGATTTCCTTCCTTGCCGAAGGGAAGGGTGGCGTGGCCACACGCGTCAAACTGATCTTGAACGTCGCGTCGTCCTCTGGCGAAGATGCTGCGAAGAGAGAGCTGGTCAAGGCGACTAAACGGCTGTCCGTCCGGGCATTGGGTCGCTCCATTCCCCACGCGTTCGACGAAGCGATCATGCATGGGACGCCCATCAAGCTTGAAGTGGGCAGCGGTCAGGCAACACTCGGGCGGACGACGCCGTCAAAAGGCAGTTACGTCCTCTCGGTGATAATGGAGTGAAGGCGCGCCAAATTGCGCGAGCGTTGAGGTCGCGGCGGACAACTCAACGTCAGGATTTGTCGCCGCCAGCCTCAAGCGACCTTGGCAATCCGCAAAGCGGCGCTTTTGAGATAGCTGACAGACACTGACAGGCTGCCGACCTGACCTTCGATCAGCCTCAAATCCTCCTGACGGCAAACAGCGTTCTGAGCCCTGAGATAGAGCGCGTGACCATCGAGCACTTGCGAAAGAGATTCAAAGTAAGCAGCAGACTTTTCGATGTCCAGCTGCATGTCGCTCAGGCTTATAGTAGGCATGAAGGCTCCAGTGACGCTTATGAAGCAGGCGTCCTGGCCTGACGGGGTGGGTATCTGGTTTGCTCCCAGATCACCAGAGTATCGGATAGTTCCTGAAAAACTTTAGGCAGGTTCACGGCGGCGACGTTCTGCTGCCAGTGGGCACTCCAATCGACTGCCATTCATCCAGTCCCGGGCACTAATTGCCGTTGCGCTACCTCTGTCCTATAAGCGCAGATTTCCTGCGCCTTGTACTGGAGGTCATCATGGGTATCGAAGACAACGGGCCAGGGAACGCTTATCAAGGCCCCGCCGAGCCGGGTAGCGGGGAAGAAACCTACCCCGACACAAGTGAGGACTCGGGTACCGACTTAGACGAAGGCTCAGAGGAGGGTGAGGACGCCGCTACCGCAGCGCGGAACAAAGGCCTGGACGAGATGCCGATTCCCGACAATCCCCCTGTCGACGAAGCTGAAGAGACTCCTGGCCAATAGCCAGAAGGTGAAACCCCGGCTGTACCAGCAGACCCCACCGCGTGTGGGGTTTTTTGTCCACGCGAAAAACCTGATGCATACCTGCGCCATTCGTCGGAACGTCCGCACTATCAACGGGTTGGCTGATCAATGCAGTAGCCAAAAAAAACGGACCGATTATGCGACCTCACACTTTCGATATTCCTAACGCACTCGACCTGATCAGCGAGCTGGATCAGGCTACCGAGCAAATGATGGCCATCCCGGTGGAGCACATCGGCGGGGCACAGTGGGAAGAAGCGCGGGTCAGGCAACAGAGCGCCTTCCGCAAATGGCGGGACTATCTGTATCGCAAAGCCGACGAACGTCCGGCCGTGCGGTTATTGAACATCGCCTGATCGGCGACTACTCAAGGCCACGCCACGCGTCGATGGTTTGGCCGGGCACCAAACCTGACGCATGATCTAGCGACGTCCGGCCAGTCTCTCCACCGCCGACAGCACCTTGGGCCGCTGCGCGTCCCACTCACCCTTGGTGATGCCTAGCAACACCACGCCAATGCGCCTGCCGTCGCGAACGATGTTTTGCCGTCGCACGCCCTCGATCACGAAACCGAACTTCTGGTGCATCTTGATCACCGCCGGGTTGGTCTCCAGCACTTCGCAGTTGAGTTTCTCTAGCCCCGCGGCACCGAACGCGTGGTCGAGCATCCACATCTCCACCTGACTGCCAAGGCCTTTGCCCTGTAGCGAGGTGTCGAGATAGAAGGCCCAGTCTGCGGTGCCGTGTGCAGTGTTGATCGCGCTCAGCGACACCACGCCCACCGGCGCGTTCTGGATCACAACGGCGTAAACCTGCTGCCGTGAACTGTTACGCAGCCCCTCAAGCCAGTTCTGGTGCTCGGCCTCGCTGATCTCGTGGTCCGTGTACATGAACGTGCGCACCCCTGGCTGATTACGCAGGTGGCGGACGTAGGCTTGTTGGTCAACGGGCAGTTCGAGGATCGGCACAACGTTCATGGGGTCCCTTCTAAACACATCAAACGGCTATCGAATGTCGTCTCAGGCCGCGGGCGAGCGGCGCTTGAGGACTTCCTGTGCGGTAACTGGCGGATTTTTCATCATTGCTGGAACGAAACGACTGGCGCTTCAGTCAACCCTTCTCACACCCAGGAAGCAGAATGATCATGGCAAGCGATATCACAGAAAAACTGCGTGACGATCTTTATCAGAAAACCCGTTCCGAGCTGAACACTTTTCTCGATGAGACCAACGCCTTGCTGGCGGCAGGGGATGCCCTGAACGAAGATCGCACGACCCAGGCGCGTGAGCGGCTCAAGGATTTTCTCGCTCGTGGCACCAGCCCGGTGACCGAGATCGAACTCGCTGCACAACCTGCGCTGACCCGCGCGGTGGGCACCGCCAAGTCCTACGTGACGACTCATCCATGGGCCGCCGTAGGTGTCGCTGCAGGCTTGGGCCTGGTGGCCAGTCTGCTGCTCAAACGCAACAGGGATTGAGGAGGCCATTGTGGTTCGCCGTCGATTTCCGGTGGATCCGTTAAGTCCGACCAGCGGCCGGCTTGCGTTCGCCGGCCTTTGCACACCCGTCATTTACCCTCGTTACCGGCTGGTACTGTTCATGGCGGGTACCGTAGCGGACGATGGATTCGGCACCGCACTGGCGCCGGCCAAGGTCTTGCGCAAGCATAAATGGGGGATACGCATGAATGTCGACGAAGACACTGTTCGTCAGTTGGCCCAATTGATCTGGGAAACCGAAGGCAAGCCTGAAGGGCA
>NZ_DASVUM010000249.1:0-2527 GCF_036387035.1 Pseudomonas sp.
GTTTGCCAAGGAACCGAAGCATGACTGACCTGAAAGCCCTGCGCGTCAGCCTGGCCAGCGGCAATCACCTGTTCGCCGAGACGCTGGCCTTTATCGCCGCGCACTACGAGTATCAGCCTCAGGCGTTCAGCAACGGCCCGGCGGAAAACGCCGCGGGCCAGAACGAAGGTTCGTGCAAGACGCTGGCCATGGCGCTGCTTGAAGGTCTGAGCGACGAGGAAGCGTTGCTTGCTTTCGGTGAGCATTACCGCTCTGTACTCGATACGCCGCAGGGTTCTGACCACGGCAACATCCGGGCGCTGATCGCACACGGATTGGCCGGTGTGAAGTTCTCGGCTGAACCGCTCAAGCGCAAGGCCTGATGCGGGATCGAATCGCCAGGGCGTCTGGCCAGGCATAAAAAAACCGGCTCAATGAGCCGGTTTTTTTGTACCGCAGGAGCCAGTCAGAACGAAACGTTCGCCAGGCCGTCCAGGTAGCGCTCGACATCCAGTGCAGCCATGCAGCCTGCGCCTGCCGAGGTGATGGCTTGACGGTACACGTGATCTGCCACGTCACCGGCGGCGAAAACACCGTCGACGCTGGTGGCCGTCGCATTACCTTCACGGCCGCCCTGAACCACCATGTAGCCGTCCTTCAATGCCAACTGACCGTCAAACAGACTGGTGTTCGGCGTGTGACCGATGGCGATAAACACACCGTCAACCTTCACTTCCGAATAACTGCCGTCGTTGTTCTTCAAGCGCGCGCCGGTCACACCCATATTGTCGCCCAACACCTCGTCCAGCGTGGCGTTGAGTTTGAGCTCGATCTTGCCTTCGGCGACACGGGCATGCAGCTTGTCGATGAGGATCTTCTCGGCGCGGAACGTATCGCGACGGTGAACCAGCGTGACCTTGCTGGCGATGTTCGCCAGATACAGGGCTTCCTCAACAGCGGTGTTGCCGCCGCCGACCACAGCGACCGGTTTGTTGCGATAGAAGAAACCATCACACGTAGCGCAGGCCGAAACGCCCTTGCCCATGAACGCTTCTTCGGAAGGCAGACCGAGATAACGAGCGCTGGCGCCGGTAGCGATGATCAGCGCATCGCAGGTGTAGGTGGCGTTGTCGCCTTTCAGGCTGAACGGCTTGCCGGCCAGGTCCACTGCATTGATGTGATCGAACACGATCTCGGTTTCGAAACGCTCGGCGTGTTCGCGCATACGCTCCATCAACGCCGGGCCGGTCAGGCCGTGCGGGTCGCCCGGCCAGTTGTCGACTTCGGTGGTGGTGGTCAATTGACCACCCGCCTGCATCCCGGTGATCAGCAACGGCTTCAGGTTGGCGCGCGCGGCATAAACGGCTGCGCTGTAACCGGCAGGGCCGGAACCAAGAATAATCACTCGCGAATGACGTACATCAGACATGACACACTCCTATTGACCGGCCATCGTTACGCGTGGTCGGAGTCACTGGATCTAAACCGGCGCACCGGTTGAGGGGGTTGGGATTGCCGGGCCCTGGCTGCAGGGACTGCACCCGGCGATCCTGAAAATGTGAAGCTGCCACTCGGGGCGCAGCAACAGTGAAAGTTGGCCGCAAGCTTATCGGGGCAGAGAAGATTAAGGAAATATCGTTTCACAATCCAGCTCATAGGCCGGCACTATCCGGCGCCTGCCGATGCGCGATTACGTTCAGGCATAGACTTCACCGCGGCACGATTGTTTCAGCGGATGTCGCACCTGCCGCCGCGCTTCCGCCCCCGCGATAAAGCCGGTAAGGTCGGCCCGAAATCATTGCCTGGAGGCACGCATGCCTGCACCCGCCCTGTCCGGCCCGCAATACCTGCGCGAAGGCCTGAAACTGGTCCTGAGCCCTGGCCTGCGCTTGTTCGTTCTGTTGCCGCTGGCGATCAATCTGGTGCTGTTCAGTGCCATGATCTACTTCGCCGGCCACGAATTCAGGCTCTGGGTCGATTCATTCATGCCAACCCTCCCGGGCTGGCTCAGTTTCCTCAACTACATCTTGTGGCCGTTGTTCGTCGTGCTCGTCGTCTTGATGGTGTTCTTCACCTTCACCATGATCGCCAACATCATCGCCGCCCCGTTCAACGGCTTTCTTTCAGAGAAAGTGGAAGTGGTGCTGCGCGGGACGGATGATTTTCCCGCTTTCAGCTGGGGCGAACTGATGGCAATGGTTCCGCGCACCTTAAGCCGGGAAATGCGCAAACTGGGCTACTTTCTGCCGCGCGCCATTGGCCTGTTCATTCTTTCGTGGATACCCGTGGTGAACCTCGTCGCCGCGCCGCTTTGGCTGATGTTCGGCGTGTGGATGATGGCCATCCAGTACATCGACTATCCCGCCGACAACCATAAAATGAGCTGGCAAGACATGCTCGCCTGGCTACGCGCCAAACGCTGGCAGAGCATGAGCTTTGGCGGGATTGTGTATCTGGTGCTGCTGATACCCGTGGTCAACATCCTGATGATGCCCGCGGCGGTGGCGGGGGCGACGTTGTTCTGGGTGAGGGAGCGCGGTGCGGAGAC
>NZ_DASVUM010000250.1:0-11387 GCF_036387035.1 Pseudomonas sp.
GGGCGTTTTTCGGTGAAATCGTGGTACATGCTCGGCCGGTAATCCGGCATGTGGCCGGTGACCTTGAGCAAGTGCTCGGCATAGCCTTCCGGCAGCACGTGCCCACAGGCTTCAGCGCCCTGCACCACGTCGGCCATCAGCCCGTGAATCAGCGCGCGGCTGTCGGCGTCCGCCATCAGCGCCGTGGTGCTGGCATTGAGCAGCACAGAAAGCCCGTTGTAGGGCACGTTCCATACCAGTTTCTGCCAGCGCGCCTGGTCGAGGTTGTTCATCGCCACGGATTCGATGCCGGCCTGGTGAAACAGTGATGCCCCCTCCTCTACCCACTGCGCGCGGGCTGCCAGGTCAGCCGGCCCGCTGTGGTAGCCGATGTTGACCGCGCCAAAGGCCTGATGGGTGATCTGCCCCGGCCCGGTGCGATGGACGCAGACGAAACACAGACCGCCCAGCAGGTGAAGGGAATCCGGCAGCGCGCCGCGCAGTTCTTCCTCGACACCCAGGCCATTCTGCAGCAGCAAGACCCTGGCGTCGGGCGACGCCGCCTGAGTGATGGCCGATGCGACACCACCATTGCCGGTGGTCTTGGCGCCGATCAACAGCCAGTCGCAGGGCGGCATGTCAGCGGCAGATGCGTAGGCCTGCACATTGTTCAGCGTCAGTTGGCCGTGCACGTGGCTGTCCACGCGCAGCCCGTTTCGGGCAACGGCATCGAACTCACTGCGCAGCAGAAAATGCACGTCAAAGCCGGCACGCGCCAGCATCACGCCGTAGAAGCCACCGATCGCACCGGTGCCGATGATCCCGATCCGGGGTTTAACTGCGCTTTCGCTCATTAATCGTCCTCTTCAGGGTAATTCGTCTGGCGGCGTCGCCAGCGCGTGTTCCAGCCCGGTGACGATGGCGTCGGCGGACATTTTCGTGCGCAGGGGGCCATAGAAGGCGCCGTCGCGAACCACGAACATGGCAGGCAAATGAAAGACGCCGTAGCGCTCTACCGCGCCGCCGTTTTCTTCGGCATCGATCCAGCAAAGGCGATCAAGGGGCAACGTTTGCTCGGGCAAATGGTGCCGGGCCCAGCGGCAGCTGGAGCAGCCAAGGCTGGTGAAAATCAGCAGTGAGACGCCCGGCAAGGTGAGAAGTTGCTGGTCGAGGTCGAAGTCCGTCAGTTGCAATTGGTCCACCGGCTTCTCCTCTGAATGGTGATCGAGCGATTGAATGCGCATGCCGTCTTTCGTGTGACCGGCTTTCGTCGGGATTCTCCATCGTGCGGTCGCGCCGCTCGAAACAGGCCAGACAATGCCGCAACTGTGGGACGAAAGCCACGTTTACCCATTGTCGAACTACCGGCTAACGCGCTAAGGTTCGGCTCCCCCGTTGCGCTCAATCATGCTCGGCTCCGCCGCACGGGGACGCTGGCGGCCAGCATCCGTGACCTGATGAGTAACACGATGGCTGATTTACCGATTGACGACCTCAACGTTGCCTCCAACGAGACACTGATCACCCCGGATCAGCTGAAACGCGAAATCCCGCTGACCGCCGCCGCCCAGGCCACGGTCAGCCAGGGCCGCGAAGTCATCCGCAACATACTCGATGGCAAGGATCACCGCCTGTTCATCGTGATCGGGCCCTGCTCGATCCATGACCTCAAGGCCGCCCACGAATACGCCGACCGCCTCAAAGCACTGGCCGCCGAGCTCTCCGATACCCTGTATCTGGTCATGCGCGTCTATTTCGAGAAGCCTCGCACCACCGTCGGCTGGAAGGGCCTGATCAACGATCCGTACCTGGACGACTCCTTCAAGATTCAGGACGGCTTGCACATCGGTCGTCAACTGCTGCGCGATCTGGCCGAAAAAGGCCTGCCGACCGCGACCGAAGCGCTGGACCCGATTTCCCCTCAGTATTTGCAAGACCTGATCAGCTGGTCGGCCATCGGTGCGCGCACCACTGAGTCCCAGACTCACCGGGAGATGGCCTCGGGCCTGTCGTCGGCAGTCGGTTTCAAAAATGGCACCGACGGCGGCCTGACCGTTGCGATCAACGCCTTGCAGTCGGTGTCCAGCCCGCACCGCTTCCTGGGCATCAACCAGGAAGGTGGCGTCTCCATCGTCACCACCAAAGGCAATGCCTATGGCCACGTGGTACTGCGCGGCGGCAACGGCAAGCCCAACTATGATTCGGTCAGCGTCGCGCTGTGCGAGCAGGCCCTGAACAAGGCGAAGATCAAGCCGAACATCATGGTCGACTGCAGCCACGCCAACTCCAACAAGGACCCGGCACTGCAACCGCTGGTCATGGAGAACGTCGCCAACCAGATCCTGGAAGGCAACGAATCGATCATCGGCCTGATGGTCGAGAGCCATCTGAACTGGGGTTGCCAGGCCATTCCCAAAGACCTCGCCGACCTGCAATATGGCGTCTCCATCACCGATGCCTGCATCGATTGGGAAAGCACCGAAAAAACCCTGCGCGGCATGCACGCCAAGCTCAAGGACGTATTGCCCAAGCGCAACCGCCACTGACCTGCCCCGCAGAAACGACAACGCCGAGCACATGCTCGGCGTTTTCTTGTGTGAAGCGCGGTTCGTTCAGATTTTGGCGGCCTGCCGCTGGTTGCGCTCCATGTAGCGCTCCACATAGGAGCACGACGGAATCACGGTGTAGCCGATCCGGTCGGCGTAATCGAGGGCCACTTTGGTCAACGCTGCCGCTATCCCCCGTCCGCGCAAGGCGTTGGGCACAAACGTACGGTAAATATCCAGGGTCTGCTTCCCCAGGTCCATGTACGTCAGGTAGGCACGGTGACCGTCGATATTGACTTCGAACTGGTGACCGGTCTCGTCATGGTGGATGGACAACGCCTCGCTCATCGCTACTCCTCGCGGGTCTTGGATTTGGACCCTTACCTTATCGACATTTTCCCGGCGAAGGAACCTCTACAGGCAGTATGAAAACGATTGCCCTCTTTAATAGAGCCTGACTACGCCACCCTGTGCCGTTTGGACACCGCGAAGAGCATCGCTGTTCTCAAACAATTTGAGCACAGCCAAATAGTAGGCGTCCTTGGCAAGTGCGCTCAAGTGAATCAACTGTTAATGAGGCTGCCGCACATCCGACAGCGTCATCCGTGGAACCTGTCGCCGCCCGCGAATGTCCATTAAAACGCGGCGCCCGGGTTAAGTCGCTCCCTAGCCCTCACGCCGTCGCCAGGGATGCGCGTGCCACGATAATGGACTATATAAAAAAGGTTACCGACAGAGCGAAGTGGCTTGACCGGTTCATTTGCAGACGCCTTCGCCTGACGCTTGTTCTGCGCGCAGAAAAAGCATGAGGAGTTTCACGGAACACGTTCAATCTCAAGAATTTTATCCAGTTCTTGCGCTAGGTCCGTTTACTTACTACAAACAATGAGTAAGATGTACGCCGGTCATTTTCTCACTCTCGAGAGATGACTAATTTGATAGAAGTCCTTTAAGGGGAACACGATGAACAACGTTCTGAAATTCTCTGCTCTGGCCCTGGCCGCAGTTCTGGCTACCGGTTGCAGCAGCGCATCCAAAGAAACCGAAGCTCGTCTGACTGCAACTGAAGACGCAGCCGCTCGTTCGCAAGCCCGTGCCGATGAAGCCTATCGCAAGGCTGATGAAGCTCTGGCTGCAGCTCAAAAAGCTCAGCAAACTGCTGACGAAGCCAACGAGCGCGCACTGCGCATGTTGGACAAGGCTAGCCGTAAGTAATAATCCCTCGGGATTATTGATAAGCCGACCCGCTAACGGGTCGGCTTTTTTATTGACTGGAATTTGCCGACCCTTACAGCGCGCCGGCTTTGTCCAGGCCATAAAAAACCCGCCCGCCCCGTGCAACGAGCACAGAACGGGCGGGCGTCGGCACCGCCTTGGTTGCAGCGCGGGCGTTACTGCAGCGTCATCGGCGCGCCGCCCACCACGGGCGCCGGCGTGGTCGGGACGGCGATCTCGACCGGCATGCCGTCTTCGGCAGCCACTACGTCACGTACCTCATCCCAATTGATGCGCAGGCTGTTGGCCAGGTCTTCACGCTTGAGCAGCGCGTTGATCACCGCCGTGTGCTTGTCGACCACCGACGGGTTGCCGCTTTCGTCAAGCGGCGTGTGCGCTTCGAGATAGACCTTGCCGCCGCTGACGCCGAATTTGTACGGCTCGCTCATGATGCGCACGGTCGTGCCTACTGGCACCATGTCTGCCATTTCCAGCACGTTATTGTTGTACATGCGGAAGCAGCCGTGGCTGGTGCGCATGCCGATGCCGAACTTTTTGTTCGAACCGTGGATCAGGTAGCCCGGCAGGCCAAGGCCGAATTTGAACGGGCCGAGGGGGTTGTCGGGGCCTGCCGGCACCACGTTGGGCAGGATGTCGCCGTCGGCCGCGTGCTCGGCCTTGACCGACGCAGGCGGCGTCCAGGTCGGATTGGGCGTTTTGGCAGTGACCTTGGTGGTGGAAATCGGCGAACCCCAGCCTTCACGACCGATACCCAGCGGGAAGGTGTACACCACGTTCCGGCCTTTGGGGTAGTAGTACAACCGGTACTCGGCGAGGTTGATGACGATGCCTTCGCGCGGACCCGGCGGCAGAATGAAACGCGTCGGCAGTACGATCTGGGTGCCTGCACCCGGCAGCCAGGCGTCAACGCCGGGGTTGGCGGCGATCATCTCCAGGTAGCCCAGGTCGTAGCGGGTGGCCAGGTCGGCGAAGGTGTCTTCATACTTGGCGGTGACGGTCTGCACCTGGCCGATGATGTCCTCACCGGGCGGCGGCAACGGAAACTCCAGGGCGGAGACAGGGCCGGCCGCGCACAGCGCAGCGAGCGACAGACAGCGGGCGAAAGCTGGAATGCGCGACAACATCCGGAGAATCCTTGGTAAACGGGGCGGCTTGATAGTGCGCGATTGTACACGCACCCCTGCGCCTTCGGGAGTGCTCGCAGGCCCTTAAACGCCGGCTTCCAGTTCCGGCCAGATCGGATGCCAGCCGCGCCGTTGCGCGTCGATGATCGCCCGGCACAGCGGACACAGGCGTTCGTCCTGGTAGACCGTCTGCTGCACCTCCGACCAGCGCGGTTGCGCGGGCAGCAAAGTGCCGCACAGCGTACGGTCCGCGGAGCCGGCCAGTTCAAGCTGGCGGGCGACCAGATGCACGAGGATTTCCTGGCACGCGAACAGGTCGAGCTGTTCGTCAGGCTCGATCAATTGATAAGCAAAAAGGGACCAGGCAGGACGGCGCGGCATCGGGGGCTCCAGATCGGGGGCGCCACATTAGCCGAAAGCCCCCGTCCGGAAAAGGCCTGCAGGCCTTTAAATCAGCGGTTTTGATCCGAAGGTCTGGAAACCGTGCAGCTGCCGTCGCGGCACCGACGACTCCCCTCCGGGTGAGGCAGCCACGCCAGATGGGGACGCCAGCGGCAGAACAGCCGATAACCCAAGGTCAACAAGGGTCTCAGCGGCCTCCACGACAGCGGTGCGGCCCATCGGCCAAGCCCGGCCGCGCGCCAACTCCATAGCGTCGCGTCCAGGCCCGTCACCCAGGTGCCATCGTCGAATCTGGCGTGCAGCACGAACGCCATCTGCTCTCGGGTAAAGCCCAGAGCCTGCGCATCAAACGCTTCGTCGCTTATGTCGACAAGTTGCAGCTTGGCCGCCGTGGCATGGGCGGCTGCGTGCGATGTTGCGTGTGCACGCAGCAGCTTGATCTCCCGCGCACACAGCGGGCAGTCACCATCAAAGTAAAGGGTGAGCGGCCACGGCTCTTTCTTGTACATTTTTTGGTTCCTGTATAGGTTCGGCCCACCATAGGCGCAAACCCCCACGCTGACAACGGACGTCTTGTCGCAGCGCATCCCAGCATTTCTATGGTAACCGCGGCCGCCCCCGGGGGCGGCTTCATGCCTGCGGCAATTACAGCAGGGGCTTTAACACCGGCCACACGTTATCCAGCAGATAAGGCTGGGCCTGGGTGTTGGGGTGGATGCCGTCGTTCTGCGTCATGTCAGGCCGGCCACCGACACCCTCCAGCATGAACGGCACCAGCGCGACATCGGTGGCCTCGGCGACTTTGGGGTACACCGCCGCGAACGCCGTGGTGTAGCGTTCACCGTAGTTGGGCGGGATCTTCATGCCCAGCAACAGCACCTTCGCGCCCGCCGCCCTGGATTGCTGAACCATGTCGGTAAGGTTTTGTTGCAATTGCGCAGGGGGCTGGCCGCGCAGGCCGTCATTACCGCCCAGTTCAAGGATCACCAAGTCCGGTTTATGCTCCGCAAGCAGCGACGGCAGCCGCGCCTGGCCGCCCGCACTGGTGTCGCCGCTGACCGACGCGTTGACCACTTTTTCCTTGAAGCCTTCCTTCGCCAGACGCTGTTCCAGCAGACTGACCCACCCCACCCGGGTATCCAGGCCGAAAGCCGCGCTGATACTATCCCCAACGATCAGCACCGTGCCTGCCATCGCGCCCTGAGACACCAGCAGCAAACCCAGGCCAGCACTTAAAAACCACGCACGCATCGGATTCTCCATGAGCGAAAGTATTCTCAGTGCTCGGAACCTCAGCAAAGTGGTCCCAAGCACCGAAGGTGACTTGACCATCCTGCACGAACTCTCCCTGGAACTAAACAAGGGCGACACGCTGGCCATCGTTGGTGCGTCGGGCTCGGGCAAATCCACCCTCCTCGGTCTGCTGGCCGGCCTCGACCTGCCCAGCGCCGGTTCCGTCATCCTTTCAGGCCGCAACCTCAGCGAGCTGGACGAAGACCAGCGCGCCCGCGTTCGCGCCGAACACGTGGGCTTCGTGTTCCAGTCCTTCCAGTTGCTGGACAGCCTGAACGCGCTCGAAAACGTGATGCTGCCGATGGAACTCGAAGGCCGCAAAGACGCCCGCGATCAGGCCCGCCATCTGCTTGAGCGCGTCGGTCTGGGCCAGCGCCTGACCCATACGCCGCGCCAGCTGTCCGGCGGCGAGCAACAACGGGTGGCCATCGCGCGTGCTTTCGCCGCCGACCCGGACGTGCTGTTCGCCGATGAACCCACCGGCAACCTGGACAGCCACACGGGCGAGCGCATCAGCGACCTGCTGTTCGAGCTGAACCAGGAACGCAACACCACCCTGGTGCTGGTCACCCACGATGAGCGTCTGGCCCACCGGTGCCGGCGACTGATTCGTCTCGAGGGTGGCCGACAGGTCGCCCCTATGGAGCCTTGATGGCACGCCTGCCTTTTTCACGTCTGCTCACCCTCGCGACCCGCCAACTCATGCGCGATGCCCGCGCCGGCGAGCTGCGCGTGCTGTTTTTCGCGCTGGTGGTGGCGGTCGCCGCGAGCACTGCCATCGGTTATTTCGGTGCGCGCCTCAACAGCGCCATGCTGCTGCGAGCGACGGAGTTTCTCGGCGCCGACCTGATTCTCGGGGGCTCCGCACCGGCAACGCCTGCGCAGATCGACGCTGGCAAGGCGCTGAAGCTGGATCACTCGCAGATTGTGATTTTCTCCAGCGTGGTCGCCACCGATAACGGGATTCAGCTGGCCAGCGTCAAGGCCGTCGATGCGGCGTATCCGTTGCGCGGCGAGCTTAAAAGCGCCCCCGCCCCCTACGAAGCCGAAACCACTGGCGGAGAGCCGCAACCCGGCGAAGCCTGGGCGGAAGCGCGGATTCTGGTGGCGTTGAACCTGAAGGTCGGGGACAGCATCGACGTCGGCTCAAAAAATCTGAAGCTGACCCGTGTGCTGACCTACGAGCCCGATCGCGCCGGCAACTTCTACAGCCTGACGCCCCGGGTCATGATCAACATGGCCGACCTGGAAGCCACCAAGGTCGTGCAGCCCGGCAGTCGGGTCAGCTACCGGGATCTCTGGCGTGGCACGCCGCAGGACCTCGCCGCCTACCGCACAACGGTTGAGCCCGGACTGGCCCCCAACCAGAAAATCGACGATGCCCGCGATGGCAATCAGCAAATTGGCGGCGCGCTGGGCAAGGCCGAGCGTTATTTGAACATGGCCAGTCTGGTCGCCGTGCTGCTGGCCGGCGTGGCAGTGGCGTTGTCGGCCGCGCGGTTTGCGGTCCGCCGGTTCGATGCCAGCGCGCTGCTGCGTTGCCTGGGCCTGTCACGCAACGAAGCGCTGGCGCTGTTTGGCTTGCAGCTGGCCATGCTCGGCGCCGCGGCGAGCGCGACGGGCGCCCTGCTCGGCTGGTTTGCTCAACTGGGCCTGTTTCATTTGCTGGAAAACCTGTTGCCCGCCGCCGTGCCGCCGGGCGGCTGGCTGCCCGCCGTGGCGGGGATCGGCACCGGACTCGTGGCCCTCGCCGGCTTCGCGCTGCCGCCGCTGGCCGCCCTGGGTCGCGTGCCGCCCCTTAGGGTGTTGCGTCGTGACATGCAGCCCATCCCCGCCAGCACGTGGCTGGTCTACGGCGCGGCGCTGTTTGCTCTGGGCCTGATCATGTGGCGTTTGAGCCTTGATCTGGTGCTCACGTTCGCCCTGCTCGGCGGCGGTCTGATCGCGGCCCTGGTGCTGGGCGGTGTGCTGCTGCTGGCCTTGAAAAGCCTGCGCCGATTGCTGGCCGGGGCCTCGTTGCCGTGGCGCCTGGGTCTGGGTCAGCTGTTGCGCCATCCCATGGCGGCGGCCGGTCAGTCACTGGCATTCGGCCTGATTCTGCTGTCCATGGGGCTGATCGCACTGCTGCGTGGCGAGTTACTCGACACGTGGCAAAACCAGTTACCCAAGGATGCGCCGAACTACTTCGCGCTCAACATCCTGCCCAACGACAAGGACAACTTCGCTGAACGCATGGGCCGCCTGTCGACCCACAGCGCGCCGTTGTATCCGATGATTCCGGGGCGTTTGATGACGATCAACGGCGAGCCGGTGAGCAAGTTCGTCACCAAGGACTCGCGTGGCGAAAACGCGACCCAGCGCGACCTCAACCTGACGTGGGCGGCGACACTGCCGGAAGGCAACAGCATCACCGCCGGCCAGTGGTGGACAAGCGACCAGCCGCCGGCCTCAGACACCGTTCCGGGCGTGTCGGTGGAAACCAAACTGGCCAACAGCTTGAACATGAAGCTGGGCGACACTCTCGGATTCGTGATCGGCGGCCTGAACCGAGAGGTCAAGGTGACCAGCCTGCGCGATATCAACTGGGACACCTTTCAGCCCAACTTTTTCATGATCTTCCAGCCCGGCACCCTGAAGGACGTGCCGGCCACCTACCTGACCAGCTTCTATCTGGCACCTGGCAATGATCAGCAGATCGTCGAGCTGTCCCGGGCCTTCCCGGCCGTGACCATCCTGCAGGTGGAAGCGTTGCTCGAGCAGCTGCGCAGCATTCTCGATCAGGTGACGATGGCGGTGCAGTACGTGCTGCTGTTCGTGCTGGCGGCGGGGATGGCGGTGCTGTTCTCCGGCTTGCAGGCGACGCTGGATGAACGGATTCGGCAAGGGGCGCTGCTTCGGGCGCTGGGCGCCGACCGTAAGTTGTTGACCAAGGCCCGGCGCATCGAATTCGGCTTGCTGGGTGCCGTCAGTGGTGTGCTGGCGGCGATCGGTTGCGAGTTGGTGAGCTTTGCCTTGTACCGCTACGCCTTCAACCTGGAGTGGCGACCTCATGCCTGGCTGCTGGTGCTGCCGCTGATCGGCGCATTGCTGGTGGGCGGCGCGGGTGTGTTCGGCACACGACGGGCATTGAACGCCAGTCCCCTGCAAGTGCTGCGCGAAGGCTGACCGCTGGAGCGCGCACAACGCCGGCTATTTCTGGTACTCGATTTTGCTGATCCACCATTGCTTGCTGCCGGAAGGAACCGGCACCGAGACCTCATCGCCGACTTCTTTCTTCAACAGGGCGCGGGCCATGGGCGAATCAATGGAGATGTAATCCATGCGTCCGTAGATCTCGTCATAACCGACGATGCGAAAACGCTTGGTTTCGCCCTCCTCGTCCTCGACCTCCACCCATGCGCCGAAGAACACCCGGCCTTCCTGCTCCGGGGAGTAGGCGACCACGCGCATGTCTTCAAGGCGCTTGCGCAGGTAGCGCACACGCCGGTCGATCTCCCGCAGCAGCTTCTTGTTGTACTGGTAATCGGCATTTTCGCTCCGGTCACCCAGTGAAGCGGCCCACGCCACTTTTTGCGTGATGTCGGGCCGGTGCTCGCGCCAGAGGTAGTCGAGTTCCTTCTTCAGGGCTGCATGACCCTCAACGGTGATTATCTTGGTGCTGACTTCGCTCATCTACGCGGTCTCTGTGCGGGCGGGGCGTGGCGCGTACGCAGGTTTGTATCTTTCGGGGAGGAGCCTACAGGGTTGGGCTGGCGAAGGCGCACATCAAGTGGGCGCTCATTTGACCAGACGCTTTTCTTTCGAGGGGCGATACCCGAAATACGCGCTGTAGCATTTGCTGAAATGACTCGGCGAGACGAACCCGCACGCCACCAGCACCTCCACCTGGGACAGCTCGGTGTGCTGCAACAGACGCCGGGCCTCGGTGAGGCGCAGTTCCAGATAGTAGCGCTGCGGGGTGGTCCCCAGTTGCTCCTTGAACAGCCGCTCGATCTGCCGGCGCGAGCGTCCGGCGTACACCGCCAGTTGCTCAAGCTCAAGGGGCTCCTCAAGGTTGGCGTCCATCAATTTGACGACTTCCTTGAGCGGCGCGCTGACGGTCATGTGCCGGCTTGGCTTGATCCGCCAATAGCGCGACTCCTCAAAAGACAGGATGTCTTCGATGCCTTCGATCAGGGCCTTGTCTTGCAGGCGCTTGATCCATTCCATCGTCATGTGGAACGCGCCAGCGGGGCTTGAAGCGGTGAGACGGTCACGGTCGATGACGAACGCTTCGCTGGTGACCTGCTGACTTTGCAGATCTCCGCCAACGCAGCACGGTGCTCGGGGTGAATCGCGCAACGGTAGCCGTCGAGCAGACCCGCCACGCCGAGAAACCAGGCGCCATTCCACAGCCCGGCGAGGGCAACGCCCTGTTCGGCGGCAGTGGTGAGCAGGTGGGTCAGTGACTCGTTGGCCTTGAGTTCGGTGCGGTATCCGCCGCAAATGATCAACAGGTCAACGTCGCGCAGCGCAGACGCGTTCAGCTGTGCGTCGGGCCGAATCACCAGCGCCAGATCACTGATCACTTCGCCGTCCTGCAAACCGAACGTGCGCGCAGCAAACAGTCCGGGCCGCAAAAGGTTGGCCGTGACGAGGGTGTCCAGGGCCTGGGTGAACGCCGGCAAGGAGAAGTGTTCAAGCAGCACGAAGCCGGCTCGGGTCTGGGTCGATGGGCTTCGCTTGTCTTCATCCACGTAACGCAGGTTCTTGCCCTTCATGCACCCGCTGAATTCTCGCCGTTCGATCACTGCTGCCTCGCTTTTGC
>NZ_DASVUM010000251.1:0-2372 GCF_036387035.1 Pseudomonas sp.
CGTGCGGCTGTCGCCCGAGCAGATCCTGTTCACCATGAACCACGCCGAGGACAGGTTCGTGCTGGTCAACAGTGAGTTCGTGCCCCTCTACAACGCCATGGCCGGGCAGCTGACGACGGTCGAAAAAACGCTGTTACTCACGGATACCGACACGACAACCGCCGACCTGCCCAACCTTGTGGGCGAGTACGAAGCGTTGCTGGCCGCGGCAAGCCCGCACTATCGGTTCGAAGATTTCGACGAAAACTCGGTGGCAACCACCTTCTACACCACTGGCACGACAGGCAACCCCAAGGGTGTGTATTTCACCCATCGCCAGTTGGTCCTGCACACCCTGGCGGTCGCGACGATCATGGGCAGCGTCGAAGGCATGCTCGGTGGCGACAAGGTTTACATGCCGATCACCCCGATGTTCCACGTCCATGCGTGGGGCGTGCCGTATGCCGCCACCATGCTCGGTGCGAAGCAGGTGTATCCCGGCCGTTACGACCCCGAGTTGCTGGTAGCGCTCTGGCAGAAGGAGAAGGTTACGTTTTCCCACTGCGTGCCTACCATCATGCAGATGGTTTTGAACGCCAAGGCTGCGCAGAACATGGACTTCACCGGCTGGCACATCATCATCGGTGGCAGCTCGCTTAACCGATCGCTGTACGACGCCGCGAAGGCCAAGGGTATTCAGCTGTCGGCGGCCTACGGCATGTCCGAGACCGGCCCCTTGGTGTCGGTTGCGCACCTGAACGACGACTTGATGGCGGCCAGCGAAGACGAACGCACCACCTACCGAATCAAGGCCGGCGCTCCCGGGGTGCTGGTTGAGGCGGCGATTGTCGATGGCGAGGGTAACTTTCTGCCTTCCGACGGTGAGACTCAGGGCGAACTGGTGCTGCGTGCCCCGTGGCTCAGCGAGGGTTACTACCGCGAGCCGGAGAAAGGCGCCGAGTTATGGGCCGGCGGCTGGCTGCACACCGGTGACGTGGCGACGCTGGACAGCATGGGCGGTATCGACATCCGCGACCGGATCAAGGATGTGATCAAGACTGGCGGCGAATGGGTGTCTTCATTGCAGCTGGAAGATCTCTGCAGTCGCCACCCCGGCGTGCGCGAGGTGGCCGTGGTGGGCGTCGCCGATCCTCAGTGGGGCGAGCGCCCGTTTGCGCTGCTGGTGGCGCATGAGGGTCATGTCCTCGATGCCAAAACCCTGAAGGAGCATCTCAAGCCGTTTGTGGAACAGGGGCACATTAACAAGTGGGCGATTCCGAGCCAGATCGCCCTTGTTACCGAAATTCCCAAGACCAGTGTCGGCAAGCTCGACAAGAAGCAGATCCGCCAGAACATCCTCGAATGGCAGGGCAGTAACAGCGCTTTCCTCTCAACACTCTGACGCGTTTCTTCGCGGCCGTTTTCATCGGTTAATTACCCTGAGAATGTGCCGCGAAGGCTCTACTCCGGCGTCTTCCTTGCCAGTTCTTCTTTTTCAGCCATGCTCCCCCTGCGTTGTGATTTGCCACTCTGGAGTCGGCGTGCCAGAGGCGTTGGCGCTGTAAATCACACTTTAGAGGGATCAAGCAGCAGCACCTGCTGGCTATAGTCGGCAGTAGGTAGGTACCGGAGAAAAAGCGCGGTGATCGTTTCGCAGTTGATTGGCTGCCCGATCGGCGTTCATACCCAGGCACTGCGGCCCGTCCGCCTGAGTCGTTTCTGGAAGCACCCACTGCCATAAAAATAAAAGCACATGGAGTAGCGTCGATGACATCAGCAAACCTGTTCTGGCGCCGGGCTAAATTGCCTCTGGCCGTCAGCCTCGCTTCCACGCTCGCCGGTCCTGCCTTCGGCGTCAGTTTCAACATCGGGGAAATCGAAGGCAACTTCGACTCGTCGCTTTCTGTGGGGGCGAGCTGGTCCACCCAGAATGCCAACAAGAACCTGATCGGCTCCAACAACGGCGGTCACGGTCTTTCGCAAACCTCAGACGACGGTCACTTGAACTTCAAAAGCGGCGAAACGTTTTCGAAGATCTTCAAGGGCATCCACGATCTTGAACTGAAGTACGGCGACACCGGTGTGTTCCTGCGCGGCAAATACTGGTACGACTTCGAACTGAAGGACGAGGGCCGCGAGTTCAAGGACATCAGCGATTCAGGCCGCAAGGAAGGCGCCAAATCCTCGGGTTTCGAGCTGCTCGACGCGTTTGTCTATCACAACTACTCCATTGCCGATGAGCCGGGTTCGGTGCGTCTGGGCAAGCAGGTCGTCAGTTGGGGTGAAAGTACCTTCATCCAGGGCGGCATCAACAGCATCAACCCGGTCGACGTGTCCGCGTTCCGTCGCCCTGGCTCGGAAATCAAGGAAGGCCTGATTCCGGTCAACATGTT
>NZ_DASVUM010000252.1:0-10605 GCF_036387035.1 Pseudomonas sp.
AACCATCGACAAGGGCGAGATCATCTTGTTTGGCGAGGGCTACATTCATGCGGGCGACAATCCCAACGCGGCGCAGATCCGCCGTGGCGTGCAGCGCATTGGCATGGTGTTCCAGAACTTTAACCTGTTCCCCCACCGCACCATTCTCGACAACGTGACCCTCGCGCCGCGTTATCACGGCCGCGACCGGGCCATAAGCGAGCATCGCGCCTATGCCCTGCTGGACAAGGTCGGACTGCTGGCCCATGCGCACAAATACCCGCATCAGTTATCCGGCGGTCAGCAACAGCGCGTGGCGATTGCACGGGCGTTGGCGATGGATCCGCAGATCATGCTGTTCGATGAGCCCACTTCTGCGCTGGACCCGGAGTTGGTAGGCGACGTGCTAAAGGTCATCGCCGACCTGGCAAAAGAGGGCATGACGATGCTCATCGTCACCCACGAGATGGACTTCGCTTTGTCGATTTCCGATCGGGTGATCTTCATGGAAAACGGCATCGTGCAGGTAGACGCCGCCCCCCAGACCATCCTTGCCGATCAGTGCGGCGAGCGGGTGCGCAGGTTCATGGGGCTGGAGAACGCCATTGCGCAACCGGTCCCTGCGCGCAAAGAGGCGTGAGCCTTACAGCCCCAGCATCAACCCGCTCAAGCGCTTGACCTTGCGTCGCAGTGCTTCTTCGAACACGCCCTGACGGGGCTCGATCAGGCTGAACCAGTTTTTTGCCCGGGTGATGCCGGTGTAGATCAGCTCCTTGGTCAGCACCGGATTCAGCGCCTCCGGCAGAATCAGCGCGGTGTGCGCAAACTCCGAGCCCTGGGATTTGTGCACCGTCATCGCGTACACCGTTTCAACATCATTGAGCCGACTCGGCAGCACGAAGCGTACGCCGCCGCTGCCGTCGTTACGCGGGAACGCGACACGCAGCGCCTGGCGGTTCTCCTCGATCGGACCCTCGGGCAGGCGCAAGGCAATGCCGATATCGCCGTTCATCAAACCCAGCCCGTAGTCATTGCGCGTCATCAGCACCGGGCGGCCTTCATACCACTGGTGATCACTCTCGATCAGCCCGGCAGCAAACAACGTTTCAGTGATCCGTCGATTCAGCCCCTCTACGCCCCACGGCCCCTTGCGCACGGCACACAACAACTGGAACTCATCGAACGCATGCAGCACGTGCCGCGCCCACTCAACGCAGCGCGGGTCCTCGATCTGGGTCAGGCCTTGCGGGCGCTGTGCGTGCAGGACGCCCAGATAATGACGATAACCTTGCGGACCGTCGGCGTGACCGTCGAGCAGCAGCCGCGACAGCGCGCGATCCTGCTCACCCTTGAGCACCAACGAAAACAGGTCCGGGTATTGGCGAGCCGCGAGCAATGCGCGCGCTTCCTGGTCCTGCTGCTGATTGACGCGGTTCGCTAACTGGCCAATGCCACTGCCCGCCACGAAACGCCGGGAATGCCGCAGCATGACCACCTGTTGCGCCAGCGCGTGATGCTGCTCATCGCCCTGCTGCAAGGCGCTTTTGGAAAGGTCCTCGCCGCTGACCGATTCGAGCCACGCCTGGGTCTGCGGGCTGTACATGCCGGCCTCCGCGTCGCGGCACAAATCACCCAGCACCGCGCCCGCTTCAACCGACGCCAATTGATCCTTGTCGCCCAACAGCACCATTCGCGCGTGGGGTGGCAATGCGTCGAGCAGATTCGCCATCATTTCCAGGTCGATCATCGAGGCTTCATCGACCACCAGGACGTCAAGCGGCAGCGGGTTGCCCACGTGATGACGGAAATGCCGCGTGCCCGGCCGACTGCCCAGCAGGCGGTGCACCGTCGTGACCTCGCTGGGGATTTTCTCCCGCACGTCTTCCGGTACTTGCAGCGACTGCACCTGATGACTGATCGACTCGGTCAAGCGTGCTGCCGCCTTGCCGGTCGGTGCCGCCAGGCGAATCCGCAACGGTTTGCCGCGCTCTACCGCTGGCGATTGCAGCAGTGCCAGCAAACGCACGACGGTGGTGGTTTTGCCCGTACCGGGGCCGCCCGTGATGATGCTGAACGCACCACGGGTTGCCAGTGCGCACGCCAGCTTTTGCCAATCGATCAACGCGTCGGGTGCGGGGTTGGCCGGACCGAACAGCGCGTCCAGACGCTGGGGCAAATCGCTTGGGCCCGTTTCCACCTGAGCCAGTCGACGACGCAACGCTGCATCGATCCGCCGTTCATAGGTCCAATAGCGGCGCAGGTACAAGCGCCGATCGGATAGAACCAAGGGTTTCTGCGCCGCTGCCTCGCTCATGTCTCCCGCACGGGCAACCAGCGTGCTGGCTTCCAGCGCCTTGCACCACGTCGCGCCGTCGAGCGATTTGAGCAACGAGGACGGCAGCAGCATCGGTGTCGACAGCACATCGCCTTCGGGCGGCAGGGACAAGGCGAAGTCCGGTTCTTTCAGGGTCTCGTAAAGGTCCAGGCAAACGTGGCCGTGGCCCAACTGGTGGCTGGTCAACGTGGCTGCCAACAACACCAGCGAATCGGCCGCGGGATCGAGGTCAGCCAGAAACGCCACGAAAGCTTTGTCCAGCGCGCGCAACCAGCCTCGTTCAACCCAGCGCTGCAGCAACAGCAGCAAGTCGTCCACCCGGCTGAGAGGCTTCAGGTCGGCCAGGCTGTCGGGGTCAAGCGCGGTGGGCAGCAAATGAGCGAATGTGCGGTTCATGCGAGGTCTCCTGACAGCGCTTCGGCCTCGATCGGTGCTTTGCCCTGAAACAGCAGATCAAGGCTTTCAATCAACTCGCGCGGCGGCCGCGTGAACCATGCGCCCTGGCTCGCTGCGCGGCTGCCGCGCACGAACAGATACACCGCGCCGCCCATGTGCCGGTCGTAATCGTAGTCGGCAAGCCGCGCCTTGAGCTGACGGTGCAAGGCCAACAGGTAAAGCACGTATTGCAGGTCGTAGCGGTTGTCCAGAATGGAGTTCTCCATCGCCTGCTCGGTGTAGGCATCGTCGTCCACGCCCAGCCAGTTGGACTTGTAATCCCCGACAAAGTAACGGCCTTCGTGCTCGAACGTCAGGTCGATGAAGCCCTTGAACATGCCGTTCAGCGAAGCCGTTTCAGCGGCGGCCCGAGGCGCACCGTTGTGGGTGTAGCGGCGAACCAGCGCGTCCATCTGCGCCACATCGACTTTCGAGCAGGCGAACCAGAACTCCATTTCGACGCGGTACTGATTCGGCTGATCCAGCCCGCACAAGGCCATTGGCTGCACGTCCGCGCCCAGGCGCAGCGGAAGGGTCAGCAGGTGCTGCAGCCAGTCGGTCAGTGTGTTGATCCAACCTTTCCAGTCGCGACGATTGCAGCGTTGGGCAACCACTTTATCGAGCGATAGCGGATCGGCAGCCGCTTCGGCAAAGCCCTTTTCGCCCGCCCACTCCAACAGGCCGTGCAGGAAGGTGCCGGGGTTGGGGCCGCGCGGGAATCGGTGAATGTCGCCGCCGCTGGCCATTGCCTCGCGCGGCGCATCCGGATCGAGACGTTCGTCGTCGAACAGCTTTTGCGCCTGCGGGCTGTCCGGGGACTGATCGCCGCTGTCGGTGATGGTGTCGCCGATGCGCAACGCACTGTAGGAGGCGATCCACCAGTTCTCCCGCGCGCTGCGTCGGGGCATGCGAGGCTTGCTCAACGCGACCTCGTTGCGCGGCGCGCTGAAGGACTCGGTGGTGGGCAGCGGCACAGGTTCCACCCTCACGGCCGGGTGGTCTTCTGCCAACGATCGCAACCAGTGGCCCAGTGCTGTTGACTCTGCCAACTTCTGCCCGCCGCCGAGCAAGTAACCCAGCGCCGAACGATGCAGGATCGACGCGCCGTTACTGCCGCGCTTGAGGTCTGCAACGCCGAGCCAGCAGGCGTGTTGCGCACGGGTCAGTGCCACATACAGCAGACGCAGGTCCTCCGCCAGGCGCTCATCATCCGCCTGCTCGATCAACGCCGCCGTGGGCTTGAGACTGATCTGCGCGTGGCCGTCGGCGTCGTGGAAGTGCAGCGGCAGGCGGCTGCCGTCCACGGGCTTCGTCGAACAAATGAAGGGCAGGAACACCAGCGGGTATTCCAGGCCTTTGGATTTGTGAATGGTCACGACCTTGACCAGCTGCTCATCACTTTCAAGGCGCAGGATCTGCTCTTCCCCGGCTTGACCGGAAAGCGCCAGATGCTCGCTCAGATGACGAATCAGGGCCTGCTCGCCGTCCAGCTCGGCGGCGGCCTGCTGCATGAGTTCGCTGAGGTGCAGCAGATTGGTCAGCACTCGCTCGCCATCGGTTCGCTGAACCAGCGCTTGCGGTAATTTGAAGTCGTGCAGCAGCCGTCGCAGCATCGGCAGCACGCCTTGGGTGCGCCAGATGCGTCGGTAGTCTCGGAACTGCATGACGCGGTTTTCCCACGCCAGCTCGTCCTGATTCAGTAGCTCAAGTTCGGCCAGTGGCAATGCGAGGGTGATGCAGGCCAGGGCGGCGCGCAGGGTTCGCTCGGCGTCAGGTTCGGCGCAGGCTTTGAGCCAGGCGAGCACATCATGGGCTTCCTGTGCGGCGAATACCGAGTCCTTGTCCGAGAGATACACGCTGCGCACACCGCGGGCCGACAACTCGCCACGGACGGCTTGTGCTTCCTTGCCATCACGCACCAGGATCGCAATGTCGGCAGGCAGTATGTTCTTCAAAGAGTCGCCGTCTTTGACAAAACCCGCTTGCCCTTGTTGGCCGGCGTTGAGCAGACGGACGATCTCACTGGCGCAGCTCGCTGCCAGTTGTTCTCGATAAACCGTGCCCGATACCGGCTGATCGGTTTCCAGCTGCCAGACGTTGAGCGCCGCGAGGACTTGCCCACCGACTTGCAAACTTTCTTTGCGGCCCTGAGACCCGACCGCCAGGAACGGCACGGGATTGTCCTCAGGCGTGCGGAACAGAAACGCACCGCGACCGGCCTCGCTATCTTCCGCGCGCATGAACACATGGTTCACGGCATCGACCATCGCATGGCTGGAACGGAAGTTCGTGCCCAGCGTGTGCAAACGTCCTGTGGTGGCCTGACGGGCCCGCAGGTAGGTGTAGATGTCGGCGCCGCGAAACGCATAGATCGCCTGCTTCGGGTCGCCGATGAGGAACAACCCGGTGCTTTCGTCATTGGCTTCAAGCCGATAAATGCTGTCGAAAATGCGGTACTGCACCGGGTCGGTGTCTTGGAATTCATCAATCAACGCAACGGGGAACTGCTCGCGAATGAGAGTCGCCAGACGCTCGCCACCGCTGCCGCGCAAGGCAGCATCCAGACGCAGCAGCATGTCATCGAAGCCCATTTCAGCGCGGCGTCGCTTCTCTTCTTCAAAGCGCGCGCCGACCCATTGCGCAGCGTGTTCGAGCACCGCGGCATCGGGCGTGGGTAGCGTGTCCAGCGCGACCTTGAGCTCAACCATCGCTTCGAACGCGGGATGCGAAGGCGGATTGTTCTTCCAGGCTTCGGCGATGCCGTCCGGAGTCAGCCGAGTGAAGCCGGTGCCGAGGTCCAGTTGCTCCTGCTCATCGTCATTGGCCCAGGCAATCAGCTTGTCGAACCAGGGCCGAAAATAACGCTCCTGCATCTTGCGGCCATCGACCACTTTGCACGCCACCCCGTCGATGCAGATCGCATGCAACTCAGCAGCCCAGTTGGCCCATGGTGCCTTCAGTTGCCTGAGGGCGTCGCGACGCTCCTGGATCGACTGCTCGATAATCTGCGTCGGTGTCTGCGTCACGATCGCGCGTTCACTGCCGAACAGCGCACGCACTCTGGGCAGCAGCGCTGCGGGGCCGCTCCAGTTGTCGCGCACCCAGAGCAGCGCGTCACCGCTCATGGGGTAACAGAACTTGCGCCAGTAATCGCGTAGCACTTCGCCGAGCAGATCGCTGTGATCGGTTTCCAGGCTTTGGGTGAACAGGCTGCCGCTGTCGAAAGCGTGCTCACGCAGCATGCGCTGACACCAGCTGTGAATCGTCGAAACCGCCGCTTCGTCCATCCACTGAGCCGCGATGTCGAGACGACTGGCGCAGCCGGGCCATTGCTCGATGGCGAACTCGTCGCGCAAACCGGCGATCAATGCGTCAGGCGCTTCGATTTCTTCACGGAAGAACCGAGCGGCCTCGGCCAGTCGCGTGCGAATACGATCGCGTAATTCCTTGGTCGCCGCGTCAGTGAACGTCACCACCAGGATCTGCGGCGGCAACAGCTCACGGCCGAACCCCGAAGCCTCGCTGCCATGCCCTAGCACCAGGCGCAGGTACAGCGCCGAGATGGTGAACGTCTTGCCAGTGCCGGCACTGGCTTCAATGAGCTGGCTGCCTTTAAGCGGGAAGCGCAGCGCCAAAGGTTGTTGTGCATTACTCATGCGCCGGCCTCCTCGCGAGACAGGGTTTGCCACGGGGCTTCAAAAATAGGTTTGTACAACGCCTCACACCAGCCGATGAATTCTTCGCTGCCCAACAAGGCGTCGAAATCCGGGAACTGTCGTGCCAGCGCGGTATTTTCGGCACGTTCACCCTTGGTGTTTTGACCGTCGCCTTCATAGGCTTTGCGCGCAGCGCTTTCGGCTTTGACCTCATCGCTCTGTCCGAGCCAGGCAAATGCCGTTTTTACGGCAACCGGCAGCGGTCGCTGCATGCCTTGATGCCAAGCCAGCAACAGGTCATTGAGGGTGCGCGTGGCCGTGTCTTTGTCCAGCGGTGGCAGCAAGAGGGTTTCGTCGCTGGCCACCAGCGCGGTCGTCAACGGCAGATCACACGCGCAGGCAACGAGATGGTTGACCCACGGTTTGGTGAGGCGATGCCACTTACGCGTCTTCTTGCTGGCAATCGCGTTGGGGATAGCGGTGATTGCGAGTAATTCATTTTCGGGGTTCTGATAAAGCCCATCGACCCAGCCATCAAGTTCGACGCCTTGATGCTGATAGCTGACCGGCAGCGCGCTGTGCAGCCGAACCGGCCAGCGGATCAGCAGGTCATGGTAGCGAGCAACGAGATCCGGCAATGGTTCGATCAGCTCATCCTGCAGCAACGTGCCGAACCCGGCCATTGGCAGCAAGCCGCTGCCCTGCAGGCGCGTTGCCTGGGCATTCAGCGACGCCTGAACGTGCTCAGGGTCTGTGAGTGCAGCTTGCAACAGGCTGTCGCTGAGGCCATAGCGTTCAAGAGCGTCAACCACAAAGGGCTCCTCGTCTGCCAGCGGCGCTTCGGCGACCTCAAAGAATATCTTCAAGCGCTGACTGAAGAAGTGCTTGACCGGATTGCGCAGGAAATCCTGCAGCTGCATCAGGCTCAAGGGCTCTTCCTGCCGGTGCTTTTCAAGCGGCTTTGCTTCGCCTGCTTCGGTGACGGCTTCGTGCAGCACCTGCCACTCGCGGGCGAAGCTGAAGAACTCCGGGTTCTCCTGGAAATACTTGCTGCTGAACGGCTGCAGCGGATGCTCGACTGTAAGCGTATGCAGCAGCTGCTGGCCCGGATCACGCCTTTTGTCGTCCTCGGGCTCGATTGCATCGGCCAACCGCCAACCGCTGGAAAGATGGTCGCGTAATTGCCCGATGAGCACCGATGCCGGACGCTCGGAGTTGTCGCGAATGCTGCGCCCCACCCAACTGATGTAAAGCTGATCGCGGGCCGACAGCAGCGCCTCAAGCAACAGATAGCGATCATCTTCTCGACGGGAACGGTCACCGGGACGGTAGTCGCTGCCCATCAGGTCGAAATCAAGCGGCGGCTGCGCGCGCGGGTAATCACCGTCATTCATGCCGAGCAGGCAGACAATCTTGAACGGAATGGCGCGCATCGGCATCAGCGTGCAGAAGTTGACCGAGCCTGCCAGAAAGCGCTGTGACAAGCGCCCCTGATCCAGCCCGGCCAGCCAGGCTTCGCGTACCACCGTTAACGGTAATTCCTCTTCCAGGCTGACCGTCTCGCACGTCTGCAGCCAGGTTTCCCGCAGCGTTTCCAGCTGACTCAGCAGATAGTCGTCGTGCTCGCTGTCGGCCATGAAGAACAGCTGCATGATCGCTTGCAGCCGCACACCCCATATCGCAGGCGTCGCGGGCTGAGAGAGTTCGTTGTGAGCCACCTGAAGCGCATCTATCAGCGAAACGAGCGGGCCGATCAACGCCGCATCCAGCCCGCCGATTTCGTCATACGGCTGAATGCCGTCGTACGCCGCACCCGCACCCACCGCATAACCCAGCAACATCCGGCGCAGACCGAAATGCCAGCTGTTCTGTTCAAGCTGCTCCTGCAGCCCCAGCCCTTCGCGCTGTTTCGCATTAAGCCCCCAACGCACACCTGCCCCTTCAATCCAGCGATGCAGGGTCGGCAGGTCGCGCTCATCAATACCAAAGCGCGCCCGTAAGGCGGGAACGTCCAGCAGATCGACAATTTCACTGACCGGGAATCGGCTATCGGGGATTTTCAGCAAATGCTCGACGGCGATCAGCAAAGGATCGCGGCCACGTTGGCCCTGGTCTGCGAGGGTGAAAGGGATGAAGCGGCGATCGTCTCGATCCAGCTGGCCGAACACTGCGCGTATATGAGGGGCGTAGCTGTCGATGTCCGGCACCATGACAATGACGTCACGTGGACGAAGATCCGGGTCCTTACTGAAACGCGCGAGCAGTTGGTCGTGCAGCACCTCCACTTCCCGCTGGGCACTGTGAGCGATGTGAAAGCGGATCGAGCGGTCGGTTTTGATATCCACAGGCGGCCAGACTTCGCGGGTCTCGCTCAGTGGGCGCAGCTCAAGGATATCGTCTTGAAGTTGATTCAAGAGCGTGTTGGGCTCGTTTTCGCTGAACAGGTCGATGCGCCCGTCACGAAATATCGAACGGTAGCTGTTGGGGTCGTCATGGCTGTCGAGCAAATTGATGTAATCACGGCCCTGCTTGCCCCACGCGGCAAGCAAGGGGTGAGCGTGCTGGTGCAGTGCATCAGGGTCCAGCACGACCGGCATGCCCGGCTTTCGAGACTGGCGTTTGTATTCGTGACGCAGGAGGTCTTTGTCCGCCACGATATCTGCCCAGTGATGGCGGCAAGGGTTGTGAACGCAGAGCAGGACCTGACTAAAACGCGCCAACCCGGCAAGCGCCTCAAGTGCCTGGGCCGGCAGCGAGGAGATACCGAACACAATCACTCTGGCAGGAAGACCGGAGAGTGGCTCAGTCAGGCTGTTGATGCATTCGATGTAACGCTGGTGCACGCCCGCACGACTCTGGGCCATTCCCTCCGCCCCGACGTCATGCAGCAGCGCGCGCCATAGTTCGGCTTGCCAGCAATTCTCCGCTTTAAGCGGCTTGGCCTCTCCCCTCACCGTTCTGAGTTGGTGCTTGCCTGCGGCCCAATCCTCAAGCCAGTCGGCGCGGTAGACCTGATATTGGTCAAACAGGTCAGCCAGCCGCTCTGACAACTGGTAGCGCTTGCGCAGATCGGTATCAGCCGTCAGGAACCGCTGCAACGGCTCGAAATGGGGCTGGTTGATCAGACAGGGCAGCAGGCGCATCAAACGCCAGGTCAGCGGTGCTTTATCGAGCAATGAGGTTTCGGGGATCTCTGCTTTGCCTAGCACCGCACGGTAGAGCTGCCACATGAAGCTGCCAGGGAGCTGGACATCAATGGCAGCGGCGATACCGCAGCCACCTTGATCATCTTCTTGCGCATCTTCCGCCAGAGCGAGCTTCAGCCACTGCGCAATACCGTTGCTCTGTACCAGCGCTACCTCGTTTTCGAGGGGCATCAGGGGGTAACGCCGCATCCATGACACCACAAGGCCACGCAGCTCATCCAGGCGGTTTCCATGGACCACCATGAACCCGGGGTTGAGATTGGATGTCACCGGCATAGCTGCGTCCCTTGGTCTTTCAAAGAGAGGAAGACTAACAGAGGGAGAGGGGTCATTAGCGGCCGATGTTGGTCGAGCGGTAGGTCTGGTCACGCGATGTTTGTTTACGTGCAGATTATGCTCTAGCTTTTTGCGCCCAAAAAACAAAACCCCATCTGCGTTAGCAGATGGGGTTTCGGAATTTAATCTTGACGATGACCTACTCTCACATGGGGAAACCCCACACTACCATCGGCGATACATCGTTTCACTGCTGAGTTCGGGATGGGATCAGGTGGTTCCAATGCTCTATGGTCGTCAAGAAATTCGGGTACCGAACCGTCTTTCGACGTGTCGGTAAATCAGGTATGTGATAGCGCAGGTAACGTTGTGCGTCGTGTGCGGCAAACTTTCGGTTCGTGTCGTCTTCACAGTCACCGCAATCTGGTGGCTTCTTGCAAAGCCTGCAGATTGCTTGGGTGTTATATGGTCAAGCCTCACGGGCAATTAGTATGGGTTAGCTCAACGCCTCACAGCGCTTACACACCCCACCTATCAACGTCGTAGTCTTCGACGGCCCTTCAGGGAACTCAAGGTTCCAGTGAGATCTCATCTTGAGGCTAGTTTCCCGCTTAGATGCTTTCAGCGGTTATCTATTCCGAACATAGCTACCCGGCAATGCCACTGGCGTGACAACCGGAACACCAGAGGTTCGTCCACTCCGGTCCTCTCGTACTAG
>NZ_DASVUM010000253.1:0-5410 GCF_036387035.1 Pseudomonas sp.
TTCGCTGGTGTGCACTTTGCGGTGCAGGATCGCCTGGAACTCGTCGGCGAATGTGTAGTAACGACCGATCAGGTTCTCGCCACGAGCGGCGAAACGGTTGTATGCGATGACCGCAGGAATCGCTGCGAACAGGCCAATGGCCGTGGCGATCAGCGCTTCGGCGATACCCGGCGCAACGGTAGCCAGCGTGGCTTGCTGCGCAGTGGCCAGGCCGCGGAAGGAGTTCATGATCCCCCAGACAGTCCCGAACAGACCAATGTAAGGGCTGGTGGAACCCACGGTTGCCAGAAACGGCAAGCTCTGCTCAAGCTTTTCTTCTTCACGGGAGATCGCAACGCGCATGGCGCGGGCAACGCCTTCCATGACCGCGTCTGGATCAACGCCAGCCTGCTGACGGAGGCGGGAGAACTCTTTGAAACCGGCGCGGAAGATCTGCTCTACGCCGGAATCAGGATCCGGGTTGCTGCCTGCCTGACGGTAAAGCTTGGACAGATCGATGCCTGACCAGAAGCGCTCCTCGAAGCTGTCCAATGCCCGACGACCGGCGCGCAGCATGGCGCTGCGCTGAAAAATCATGATCCACGAGGTGACCGAGGCGGCCACCAGGATCAGCATCACCAACTGCACAACCACGCTGGCATTGCTGACCAAACTCCACATGGAGGAATGGTCGACGACGTTAGCTTCCACGCTGTATCTCCTGCTCTGAATGTGTACCCGCGCCGCCCTGCCCGGCAAAGGCCGTACGCAGAGCTTCGGGAATGGCCCGGGGTTTCAAACTGTCGGCGCGCACACACGCCACCAAAAACTGCCCTTCACAGAGCAGTACATCATCCGCAGCCCGCCTGACCTGTTGCTGAAAGCGCAGGCTGGCACGGTTCAATTCGATTACTTCGGCGCTGATCAGCAACTCGTCGTCCAGCCGCGCGGGCTTGTGGTACCGAGCCTCGCTTGAATGCACGACGAACAACAGGTTCTCGACACTCGCCATTGCGGATTGGGCGAAGCCCAGTTCCCGCAGTCGCTCGGTTCGAGCCCGCTCCATGAATTTCAGGTAATTGACGTAGTAAACGATGCCGCCGGCATCGGTGTCCTCGTAATAAACGCGACAACGATGTGCGAACGACTGAGCCCCGTTTTGCGCGCGCATACTCTAGTGCTTACTCCTCAGGTTGCCAATCCGGCCAGGCAACTGTTTTTCTTCGTTTTTGCTGCCAGCGGCACTCACATTACGGTGACTGCCCGTCTGACCATCAAACATCCGAATAAATCGGTTGATTGTGCATTTATTCGTCAGGGTCCTCGGCCGGCTCATCCAGCACCGCCCGGTCGCCCAGTCGTGACGGAATGTTCAAACCGAAGTGCAGATATGCATGCCGCGTGACCATGCGGCCGCGAGGTGTGCGCATCATATAGCCTTGCTGGATCAAATAGGGCTCCAGGACGTCCTCGATTGTGTGACGTTCTTCGCTGATGGCCGCCGCCAGGTTGTCGACCCCGACCGGCCCGCCGTCGAACTTCTCGATCATCGTCAGCAGCAGGCGTCTGTCCTGATGATCGAAACCGCGTTCGTCGACGTCCAGCAGGTTGAGCGCAAGGTCGGCAATGGCCTTGGTGATTTCGCCCTTGGCGCGAACTTCTGCGAAATCTCGCACCCGCCGCAACAGCCTGTTGGCAATCCGTGGCGTACCGCGCGCACGGCGTGCGATCTCGAACGCACCCTCGTCCTCGATGTACAACCCGAGGATCTTCGCCGAGCGCGATACGATCGTTGCCAAATCCGCTGTGCTGTAGAACTCAAGACGCTGCACGATACCGAAGCGGTCACGCAGCGGATTCGTCAGCATACCCGCGCGCGTGGTTGCACCGACCAGGGTGAACGGCGGCAGATCGAGCTTGATGGACCGTGCCGCCGGGCCTTCACCGATCATGATGTCCAGCTGGAAATCTTCCATCGCGGGATACAAAACTTCCTCGACGATGGGCGACAGGCGGTGAATCTCATCGATGAACAGCACATCGTGAGGCTCAAGGTTGGTCAGAATCGCCGCAAGATCACCCGGCCGTTCAAGCACCGGCCCTGAGGTGCTCTTTATCGACACGCCCATTTCCTGCGCGATGATATGCGCCAGTGTGGTTTTACCCAGGCCTGGCGGACCGAAGATCAACGTGTGATCCAGGGCTTCGTTGCGGCCACGCGCAGCCTGGATGAACAGCTCCATTTGCTCACGCACGGTAGGCTGACCGATGTAGTCGGCCAGACTCAGCGGCCGGATCGCACGGTCCAGTTGCTCGTCACGGTCACGCCCGGTGGCGGCGATCAGACGGTCGGCATCTATCACTTACAGCATCCCCTTCAATGCGCGGCGAATGAGGTCTTCGCTGCTGAGATTCTTGTCCTTTATCGCGGTCACTGCCTTGCTCGCCTCCTGGGGTTTGTAGCCCAGCGAGATCAACGCGCTGACAGCATCCGACTCGGCCGTCGCCACTGCAATCGGCGCGCCCGGGCCGTCGGACACCAGCGCAAACGTGCCCGGCAACGAGTCCCATGCCTTGAAGCGGTCCTTGAGTTCGACCAGCAGGCGCTCCGCCGTCTTCTTGCCAACGCCCGGTACCCGGGTGAGCGCGGAGGTATCCTGCGCCTGGACACAGCGTACCAACTCATCCACTTCCAGCGTCGACATCAGCGCCAGCGCCAGTTTCGGTCCCACGCCATTCAGACGAATCAGCTCGCGAAACATCTCGCGGTCACGCTTTTCGTAGAACCCGAACAGCAGGTGCGCGTCTTCACGAACCACCAGATGAATATGCAGCGTTACGGTTTCGCCCAGATGGGGCAGGCGATACAGCGTGGTCATGGGCACTTCGACTTCATAACCCACGCCGTTGACATCCAGCACCAGATGCGGCGGCTGCTTCTCGACCAACGTACCGCGTAGACGTCCAATCACGAATCAAATCCTTTCCAGATGCCCGTCGCCGAGGCGGGCCGGGCTAACGCAACAGATAGTGCCATCAGAGCCGCAGACGTCCACCGCGGCTGCGCGCGGTATTAAGGCCGTGAGGAATGAGGCTGGACCGTGTGTGCGCGTGACACATGGCAATGGCCAGTGCATCCGATGCATCCACTTGAGGCTTGGTGGTCAGCTTGAGCAGGTGCATGACCATCATCATCACCTGATCCTTGTTGGCACCGCCTGTCCCAGCGACCGCCTGCTTGACCTGGGTCGCGGTGTACTCGGCGATCTCCAGGCCCTCTTCGGCGCCGGCGACGATCGCGGCACCGCGAGCCTGACCCAGTTTCAACGCCGAATCCGGGTTGCGCGCCATGAACACCTTTTCAATGCCCATGGTCACGGGGCCATACGTCTGAATCACTTCGCGCACGCCGCGATACACGATCTGCAACCGCTCATGGAGCAAGCCGGTGCCCGTGCGAATACAGCCCGAGGCCACGTATTCACAGCCACGTCCGGTGTCACGCACCACGCCGAAGCCGGTAATGCGTGAACCGGGGTCGATACCTAAAATAAGAGTCATAACGCCTGCAGCTTGAGAGGTGACGCACATTGATGGACGCAGCATAAAGGGAGAGGCCGGAGGCCGATAGCGTTGATCATCAACGCTTCGTGCGCTCCGGCCTCAGGTTCCGAACGGACAAACGGTCAGCCGAGCTGCTCCAGCACCTCGTCAGGGATTTCTGCGTTGGAATAGACGTTCTGCACGTCGTCCAGGTCCTCAAGCATATCGATCAGCTTGAGCACCTTCTCCGCCATTTCAAGATCAAGCACTGCACTGGTGGTCGGCTGCATCACGATTTCGGCATCGGCTGGCGTGAACCCTGCAGCTTCCAGCGCGTTACGCACCGCATAGAAGCTGGAGAACGATGTAAACACGTCGATGGAGCCGTCTTCGTGGGTGACCACGTCGTCAGCGTCCGCTTCCATGGCGGCTTCTATCAACGCGTCTTCATCAACGCCCGGCGCAAAGGAAATCTGGCCCTTGCGCTCGAACAGGTAAGACACCGAACCGTCAGTGCCGAGGTTGCCGCCGCATTTGCTGAAGGCGTGGCGCACGGCAGCTGCGGTCCGGTTGCGGTTGTCGGTCATGGTTTCGACCATGACTGCAACGCCGCCCGGGCCGTAGCCTTCGTACCCCAGTTCGACCATGTCATCGGCATCGGCGGCGCCAGCGCCACGAGCGATGGCCCGGTCGATGATGTCGCGACTCATGTTCGCGCCGAGCGCCTTGTCCTGCGCAAGCCTCAGGCGCGGGTTCGAGGCAGGGTCAGCGCCGCCCTGACGGGCAGCAACGGTCAGCTCGCGAATCCACTTGGTGAAGATCTTGCCTTTCTTGGCATCCTGACGCTCTTTGCGGTGCTTGATGTTCGCCCACTTGGAATGACCAGCCATAACACGCTCCAAACCTTGAAACACGCACGCCTGCGCTCGATCACTCGACACGCAGACGCTTCACTCGAATCTGTGCCCGGCATGGGCGGGGATCAGGGCCGACCGCACGGTCGAACCACCGATCCCTTGTCCAAACGTCTTACTCTGCCTTCGGCGTCTCGCGCAGGCGGATGTGCAGCTCGCGCAATGCTTTGGCATCCACCACACCTGGCGCCTGGGTCATAACGTCCGCAGCGCTCTGGGTTTTCGGGAAGGCAATGACTTCACGAATGGACTGAGCGCCAGTCATCAGCATGACCAGACGATCAAGGCCGAACGCCAGACCACCGTGCGGCGGCGCGCCGTACTTCAGCGCGTCGAGCAGGAAGCCGAATTTCTCCTGCTGCTCGTCTTCGGAAATACCCAGCAGACGGAACACGGCCTGCTGCATTTCCTTGCGGTGGATACGGATCGACCCGCCGCCCAGCTCAGTGCCGTTCAGCACCATGTCATACGCGCGGGACAGCGCGGTTGCCGGGTTGGCTTCGAGCTCTTCAGGCGAGCATTTTGGTGCGGTGAACGGGTGGTGAAGCGCCGAGAAGCTGCCGTCGTCGTTTTCTTCGAACATCGGGAAGTCGACGACCCACATCGGTGCCCACTCGCAGGTGAGCAGATTCAGGTCGTGGCCCAGCTTGATGCGCAGGGCACCCAGCGCTTCGCTGACGATTTTGAATTTGTCGGCGCCGAAGAACACGATGTCACCGTCGACTGCGCCCACGCGATCGAGGATCACGTTGAGGTTGGCCTCCGGGATGTTCTTCACGATCGGGGACTGCAGGCCTTCGACACCTTTGGCGCGCTCGTTGACCTTGATGTAAGCCAGGCCCTTGGCGCCGTAGATGCCGACGAACTTGGTGTAGTCGTCGATCTTGCTGCGGGGCATGCTCGCGCCGCCGGGAACGCGCAGCGCCGTGACACGGCACTTCGGATCGTTCGCAGGACCGCTGAACACCTTGAAG
>NZ_DASVUM010000254.1:0-10236 GCF_036387035.1 Pseudomonas sp.
GTTTGGTGAGTTCGTCGCCGAGTACTACCAGGAGGCGCTGAGCAAACACGCTGAAGTGCTGAAGGAAATCGGCTTCAACCTGCACAACGGCATCGGCGACCTGTACGCCCGCATCAAAGACCTGCCGGCCGACCAGCAAGCGCAGATCGAAGCGGACGTCAAAGCCGTTTACGCGACCCGCCCTCCTCTGGCGATGGTCAACTCCGACAAGGGCATCACCAACCTGCATGTGCCGAGCGACGTCATCGTCGACGCCTCGATGCCTGCGATGATTCGTGATTCCGGCAAGATGTGGAACAACGACGGCGTCCTGCAGGACACCAAGGCCGTGATCCCGGATCGTTGCTACGCGACCATCTATCAGGCCGTGATTGAAGACTGCAAGCAACACGGCGCCTTCGATCCGACCACCATGGGCAGCGTGCCAAACGTTGGCCTGATGGCGCAGAAAGCCGAAGAGTACGGCTCGCACAACAAAACCTTCCAGATCGAAGCCGATGGCGTGGTCCGTGTGACCGACGACAAAGGTCAGGTCCTGATGGAGCAGAACGTTGAAGCCGGCGACATCTGGCGCATGTGCCAGACCAAGGACGCGCCGATCCAGGATTGGGTCAAACTGGCCGTCAACCGCTCGCGCCTGAGCAACACACCGGCGATTTTCTGGCTGGACCCTGAGCGCGCGCACGACGCGGTCATGATCAAGAAGGTCGAGCAGTACCTGAAGGATCACGACACCGCGGGCCTGGACATCACCATCAAGTCGCCCGTCGACGCGATGAAGGTTTCCCTGGAGCGTATCCGCGCGGGCAAGGACACCATTTCGGTGACCGGTAACGTGCTGCGTGACTACCTCACCGACCTGTTCCCGATCATGGAACTGGGCACCAGCGCCAAGATGCTGTCCATCGTGCCGCTGATGAATGGCGGCGGGCTGTTCGAAACCGGCGCCGGTGGTTCGGCACCCAAGCACGTTCAGCAGTTGAACGAAGAGAACTTCCTGCGCTGGGATTCGCTGGGCGAATTCCTGGCACTGGCGGCCTCTCTCGAGCACTTGGGCAACGTCTACGGCAACCCGAAAGCGCTGGTACTTGCCACTGCTCTGGACAAGGCCACCGGCCAGTTCCTGGACAACAACAAGTCACCTTCGCGCAAGGTTGGCGGCATCGACAACCGTGGCAGCCACTTCTACCTGGCCACCTACTGGGCTCAGGCCCTGGCGGCACAGACCGACGATACGGCGTTGCAAGCCAAGTTCACCGAGCTTGCAAAAACCCTGGCTGACAACGAAGCGACCATCGTCGCCGAACTGAACAGCGTACAGGGCAAGCCATTGGACATCGGCGGCTACTACTTCCCCACCCCGGAACTGGCCAGCAACGCGATGCGCCCAAGCAAGACCCTGAACGACGCGATCAACGCGTTGAAGTAAGGCGTGCCGATGGCAGCTAACGCTGCCTGGAGCGACAAGAAAGCCCTGGCCATTGCGCCGGGGCTTTTTTTTGCTGACTGACACCGCCCCCTGTAGGAGCCATCGGAGGTTACGACGGTCGCGAATCCGGTTTACCTGACACTCCGCATCGCGACCCTCGTAAACTCGGATGGCTCCTACAGATAACGAGAAGTCCCAATGACCTGGCACCCCCACATCACCGTCGCAACCGTCATCGAAGACAACGGCCGCTTCCTGTTCGTCGAAGAACTAAAAAACGGCAAGTTGGTGCTCAATCAACCCGCCGGGCACCTGGAGCCTGACGAAACCCTGCGTGAAGCGGCCATCCGCGAAACCCTGGAAGAAACTGGCTGGGACGTCGAACTGACCGGCGTCGTCGGCGTTTACCTGTACACCGCGCCGAGCAATGGCGTGACCTATCAGCGCGTGTGTTTTGTCGCCAGAACAGTGCGGCATCACCCCGAGCGAGGGCTGGACACCGGCATTGTCGGCGCCCCGTGGTTCAGCCGCGACGAACTTGCCAGCCAACCGGAGCGCTGGCGCAGCGAACTGGTGCTGCGCTGCGTCGACGAGTACCTGGCGGGGCCGATTCACAGCCTGGACGTGATTCGCGACTGACTGGCCCCTTCCCGGCTGAAGCCGGTCCTACAGACCGTATGCACCCCGCAGACCGGCTTTAGCCGGGAAGGCGTCAGATGTCATACCGCAGATTCTGCTTGTTCGTTCAGGCCCCTTCCCGGCTGAAGCCGGTCCTACAGACCGTATGCACCCCGTAGGACCGGCTTTAGCCGGGAAGGCGTCAGAGGTCACACCGCAACATTCAGGGTGTTCATTCAGGCCTCTTCCCGGCTGAAGCCGGTCCTACTAATCCCTTGCGTCTGTGCAACTGAATAGCTTTTAGCCTTGGCGCCGACTCCCTGCTAGAATCGCGCCCTTTCCTGCTGCTACCCAATCGAATTCCTATGTCTGATTCAGCCTTTTCCGATACAGAAAAGAAGCGCGTCATTGTCGGCATGTCCGGCGGCGTGGATTCTTCGGTCTCCGCCCTTCTGCTCATGGAGCAGGGATACCAGGTGGAAGGCCTGTTCATGAAGAACTGGGAAGAAGACGACGGAACGGAATACTGCACCGCCATGGACGACCTCGCGGACGCCCAGGCCGTGTGCGACAAGATCGGCATCAAACTGCACACCGTGAACTTCGCGGCCGAGTACTGGGATCACGTCTTCGAGCATTTTCTCGAGGAATACAAGGCCGGCCGCACGCCGAACCCGGACATCCTGTGCAACCGCGAGATCAAGTTCAAAGCCTTCCTCGATTACGCCTTCATGCTCGGCGCCGACCTGATCGCCACCGGTCATTACGTGCGTCGCCGGGACATTGACGGCCGCACCGAACTGCTCAAGGGACTGGACCCCAACAAAGACCAGAGCTATTTCCTGCATGCCGTCGGCGGCGAGCAGATCGCCAAGACCCTGTTCCCGGTCGGCGAGCTGGAGAAACCCGAGGTGCGCGCCATCGCCGAGAAATACCAGCTGGCGACCGCTAAGAAGAAGGACTCGACCGGCATCTGCTTCATCGGCGAACGTCGCTTCACCGATTTCCTCAAGCAGTACCTGCCCGCCCAGCCCGGCGAGATCAAGACCACCGAAGGCGAGGTCATCGGTCGGCATGCCGGCCTGATGTACCACACCATCGGCCAGCGCCAGGGCCTGGGCATTGGCGGGCTGAAAGATGCTGGCGACGAGCCGTGGTACGTACTGGTCAAAGACCTGGAGCACAACGAGCTGATTGTCGGCCAGGGCAACGAACATCCCTGGCTGTTCTCCCGCGCCCTGCTCGCCTCGGACATCTACTGGGTCAACCCGGTCGACCTGAGCAGCCCGCGCAAGCTGACCGCCAAAGTGCGTTACCGCCAAAGCGATCAGCGCTGCACGCTCGAACGCACTGAAACCGGTTACCGCGCCACCTTCGACGAGCCGCAACGCGCCGTCACGCCCGGCCAGTCGGTCGTGTTTTACGACGGCGAGGTCTGCCTGGGTGGCGGCGTCATCGAAATCGCCGAGCCGTGGCACACCAGGGATGCACGTTGATGACGCCGATTCAGGAACAACTCGTCGCGCTGGCCGGGGTCTTCCAGGCCGCTGTGCTGGTCGATCGCATCGCCAAGACCGGTCAGGCTGGCGAAGCCGCCGTGGGCTGCCTGATGGGCACGCTGCTGGTCCTGGACCCGAAGGACACGATGGACGTGTTCGGTGGCGATGACCTGAACCTGCACGAAGGGTATCGCGCCCTCGCCAGCGCCCTCGAGCGCGATCCGGCCTCGCTGCAACGCGAGCCACTGCGATACGCCCTGGCGATGCTCGGCCTGGAGCGCCAGCTGTCCAAACGCGAGGACATGCTCGACACCATCGGCAAGCGCCTGCCGCAGATCAAATCCCAGGTCGAGCATTTCGGTATTGTTCACGAGAACGTGATTGCCGCCAGCGGCGCGCTGTACCAAGACACCCTGAGCACGTTGCGTCAGCGGATCCAGGTCCACGGCGACATGCGCAATCTGCAGCAACCCAACAACGCGTCGAAAATCCGCGCGCTGTTACTGGCCGGTATTCGCTGCGCGCGCCTTTGGCGACAAGTGGGCGGTCACCGCTGGCAACTGGTCATCAGCCGCCGCAAGTTGTTGAAAGAACTATATCCACTGCTCCATCGCTGAGTGGCAAACGCCATGCAGCCCGCTCCAAACCCGACATCGCGCGACTCATAACGGTCAGCCAGCCTCGGCTGACCGGGATTTTCATGTATGATACGCGCCCCTTTTCGTTGCCCGACAGTCCGAGAACACCCCATGCAGCTTTCTTCGCTCACTGCGGTTTCCCCTGTAGATGGCCGCTACGCCGGCAAAACCCAGGCCCTGCGCCCGATTTTCAGCGAATACGGTCTGATCCGTTTCCGCGCCCTGGTAGAAGTACGCTGGCTGCAACGCCTGGCGGCTCACCCGCAAATCCCTGAAGTCCCGGCGTTTTCCGCCGACGCGAACGCCCTTCTCGATGCGCTGGCCAATGACTTCGCCCTCGAGCACGCCGAACGCGTGAAAGAAATCGAGCGCACCACCAACCACGACGTCAAGGCCATCGAGTACCTGCTCAAGGAGCAGGCCGCCAAGTTGCCGGAGTTGGCCAAGGTCAGCGAGTTCATCCACTTCGCCTGCACCAGCGAAGACATCAACAACCTGTCCCACGCGCTGATGCTGCGCGAAGGCCGTGACACCGTGCTGCTGCCGCTGATGCGTCAGATCGCCGAGTCCATCCGCGAGCTGGCGATTCGTTTCGCCGCCGTGCCGATGCTGTCGCGCACCCACGGCCAACCGGCCTCGCCGACCACGCTGGGCAAGGAACTCGCCAACGTCGTTTACCGCCTCGAGCGCCAGATCGCTCAAGTGGCCGCCGTGCCGCTGCTGGGCAAGATCAACGGCGCCGTCGGCAACTACAACGCACACCTGTCGGCTTACCCGGACATCGACTGGGAAGCTAACGCCCGTGCTTTCATCGAAGACGAACTGGGTCTGGGCTTCAACCCCTACACCACGCAGATCGAACCGCACGATTACATCGCCGAGCTGTTCGACGCGATCGCCCGTTACAACACGATCCTGATCGACTTCGACCGCGACATCTGGGGCTACATCTCCCTGGGCTATTTCAAGCAGCGCACCATCGCCGGTGAAATCGGTTCGTCGACCATGCCGCACAAGGTCAACCCGATCGACTTCGAAAACTCCGAAGGCAACCTCGGGATCGCCAACGCGCTGTTCCAGCACCTGGCCAGCAAACTGCCAATCTCCCGCTGGCAGCGTGACCTGACCGACTCCACCGTGCTGCGCAACCTCGGCGTGGGCTTCGCTCACAGCGTGATTGCCTACGAAGCGAGCCTCAAGGGCATCAGCAAGCTGGAACTCAACGAGCAGAAGATCGCCGCCGATCTGGACGCCTGCTGGGAAGTTCTGGCCGAGCAGATCCAGACGGTCATGCGCCGCTACGACATCGAGAACCCGTACGAGAAGCTCAAGGAACTGACGCGCGGCAAGGGCATCGGCCCTGAAGCGCTGCTGACCTTCATCGATGGCCTGGACATGCCTGCCGAAGCCAAGGCCGAGCTGAAGAAGCTCACGCCGGCGAACTACATCGGTAACGCTGTGGCGCAAGCCAAGCGCATCTGACCGCACCGCACACGCTCCGAACGCCCGGCTGAGCCGGGCGTTTTTATTCCCGTCGCAAAAACTCGTTTTTTCAATAGGTTACACATGAATCCTGACATCCCTCTTCAGCTCCTAGGTGGTATCACAGCGCGCGAGTTCCTGCGTGACTACTGGCAGAAGAAACCTTTGCTGATCCGTCAGGCCATTCCGGATTTCCAGAGCCCGATTGATGCCGACGAACTGGCCGGTCTGGCGCTGGAAGAAGAAGTTGAATCGCGCCTGGTCATCGAAAAGGGCGAGCGCCCGTGGGAGCTGCGTCGCGGCCCCTTCGCCGAAGACGAATTCAGCAAGTTGCCGGAGCGCGAGTGGACCCTGCTGGTTCAGGCCGTGGATCAGTTCGTTCCTGAAGTCGGCGAACTGCTGGAAAACTTCCGCTTCCTGCCGAGCTGGCGCATCGACGATGTGATGATCAGCTATGCCGCCCCGGGTGGCAGCGTCGGCCCGCACTTCGACAACTACGACGTGTTCCTCCTGCAAGGCCACGGCAAGCGTCACTGGCAGATCGGCCAGATGTGCGATTCCGAGAGCAAGCTGCTCGAGCACGCCGACCTGCGCATCCTCGCCGACTTCCAGGGTACGGATGAATGGACGCTGGAACCGGGCGACATGCTCTACCTGCCGCCTCGTCTGGCCCACTGCGGCGTCGCGGTGGACGAGTGCCTGACCTACTCGGTGGGTTTCCGCGCGCCAAGCGCCGCCGAAGTGCTGACCCACTTCACTGACTTCCTCAGCCAGTTCATGCCGGAAGAAGAGCGCTACACCGACGCCGATGCGCAACCGGTCAGCGACCCGCACCAGATTCAGCACGACGCACTCGACCGCCTGAAGGGCTTGCTGGCCGAGCACATGGGTGACGAGCGCCTGCTGCTGACCTGGTTCGGCCAGTTCATGACCGAGCCTCGCTACCCGGAACTGGTGGTCGGGCCGGAGCTGGCCGAGAGCGAACTGCTCGACAGCCTGGAACAGGGCGCAGTGCTGATCCGCAACCCGAGCGCGCGACTGGCGTGGTCGGAAGTCGACGAAGACCTCCTGCTGTTCGCCAGTGGTCAGAGCCGCCTGTTGCCGGGCCACCTGCGTGAACTGCTGAAAATGATCTGCGCAGCCGATGCGCTGCACATTGATAATCTGGGCCAGTGGCTGGCAGATGACGATGGACGTAACCTGCTCTGTGAGCTGGTCAAACAAGGAAGTCTGGGGTTTGCTGATGAATAAGATCCGCGTACGGGTAGCCGACTGGCAGAAAGACAACGCCGACATCCGGCGCATTCGTGATGCCGTGTTTGTGTCTGAGCAATCGGTGCCGCCTGAACTGGAATGGGACTCGGAAGATGCAGGCGCACTGCACTTTCTGGCGCTGGAAGGCGATTACGCCGTGGGCACCGCGCGGCTGTTGCCGGACGGTGAATTCGGCCGATTGTCCGTGCTCAAGGACTGGCGCGGGTTGAACGTGGGCGATGCGCTGATTACGGCGATCCTGGCCGAAGCGGAGCGCCGCGACCTGAAACAGCAGAAGCTCAGCGCGCAGGTTCACGCCACAGCGTTCTACGAGCGTTTCGGCTTTACCGTGGTCAGTGAAGAGTTTCTGGAAGCCGGCCTGCCCCATGTGGACATGGTGCGCCACTCGCACTGACAGCCTTTGTCCGCCCGCGCCGCACCCGACGCCCCGACGTTCGCGCTTCAGCTGTCTATGCTGAGGTCGAGCGCCGGGGCGTTATGCTGTCTGCGATTCAACTTGGAGCGGCGCAGGCCGACATACTGGCAAACCCGTCGCTCAGACGTGCCCCTTGCGGAGACCACACCGATGTCATTACGCACCCTGCTCGCTTCACTGCTGCTGGCTTGCAGCTTCACGGCGGTGGCCGCCACTGAAGTCATCCCCCTGAATTACCGCACCAGCGACGATCTACTGCCCACTGTGAAATCGTTTCTGGGCAATGAGGGCAGCGTCAATGCCTATGGCAACAAGCTCATCGTGAATGCCGAACCGGACAAGATCAGCGAGCTGCGCGACCTGCTCGGCCAGCTCGACACCGCGCCCAAGCGGCTGATGATCAGCGTCGACACCAGTGACAGCACGGTCCAGAGCGACCAGGGCTACTCGGTCAATGGCACCGTGCGCTCACAGGACGGGCGCCTGAGTGCCGACGGCCGGACACGTATCCAGAATTACGGCACCGCCAGCCGCGACGGCGGCCTGCAGCAGGTTCAGGCCAATGAAGGCACGCCTGCACTGATTCAAGTGGGCCAGAGCATACCGATCACCTCGGTGCAATCCGATGGCTACGGCTACCCGCAGACCAACACGCAGTACCGCAACGTGACGCAAGGCTTCTATGTCACGGCGACGGTCACCGGTGAGATCGTTCATCTGAGCATCAGCACCAACAATGATCGCATGAGCCAGCAGCAGGCCGACGCGATCAAGGTACAGAGCACGGATACCCAAGTCAGTGGTCGGCTGGGTGAGTGGATTACCCTGGCTGGCGTCAGCGATCAATCCCGCGCCGACGAGCACGGCGTTGCCCGCCGTTACTCGACCCAAGGCCACAACGACATGCAGCTGCGGGTTAAGGTCGACAGCCTGGATTGAGGGGACCTCATCGCTCCCCCTGTTGGAATACGACCGCTACGATGCCTGGTGACACGTCGAATGATCGGCTGTATGAGACCTGCAGGAGCCGGCTTGCTGGCGATCGGTGTCTGTCATTCACCACTCTGGTGGCTGGAAATTGGGTTCGCCAGCAAGCCGGCTCCTACAGCTTTTGCGCACCATATTGGTTTATCTGACGGCCCGGACAGTTAGCATCCTCACCCATTATGTAGTGCCGGATCAGGCACTACATCTCATCCAATGCCCGTGACCGCCCAGTATCCACGGCGACTTGCCCGTCCAGCACTCATGAGCCCCAAACAGACCGGCGAGTCAATTCGGCGCTTTTGTGTAGTGACGGTAAAAAGGCACTACAAAGTATTTGACGATGCAAAATCGTCGAGGCATGATGGCCTCGCTCCCACTGATCGGAGATTGCCAAGAACGCCTCCTGATCGCGCTCGTACGTGACACGTTCGTGCCGATTAGCGTCTTTTAGGCCCACAAGGCAGCTTCATCGCCTCATCATCCGAATGGCGAAAAGAACGGACTCAAACACGATGCTCCCCGACTCAGTGAGCAGCCATCAGTGCGCCTTGAAGAAACGCCCGGCGCCGGCGAAGCAAGGAGCTTCACCTCAAGACCCACAACATCAAGCAACGAGGTTTACCCCATGGCACTGACACGCGAACAACACATTGCAGCCATCGAGAAAGACTGGGCCGAGAATCCACGCTGGAAAGGCGTAACCCGCACCTACTCCGCTGCTGACGTCGTCCGCCTGCGTGGCTCGGTTCAGCCTGAACACACGTTTGCAAAACTGGGCGCTGAGAAGCTGTGGAAGCTGGTGACCCAAGGCGCCAAGCCGTCCTTCCGCCCCGACAAGGATTTCGTCAACTGCATGGGCGCCCTCACCGGCGGGCAGGCCGTTCAACAAGTCAAAGCCGGTATCCAGGCGATCTACCTGTCTGGCTGGCAAGTGGCGGCGGACAACAACTCCGCGGAGTCGATGTACCCCGATCAGTCGCTGTACCCGGTCGACTCAGTCCCGACCGTGGTCAAGCGCATCAATAACGCGTTCCGCCGGGCGGATCAGATCCAGTGGAAAGCGGGCAAGAACCCGGGCGATGAAGGCTATATCGATTACTTCGCACCGATCGTTGCCGACGCTGAGGCCGGCTTTGGCGGCGTGTTGAACGCCTACGAGCTCATGAAGAGCATGATCGAGGCAGGCGCCGCCGGCGTGCACTTTGAAGACCAACTGGCGTCGGTCAAGAAATGCGGCCACATGGGCGGCAAGGTCTTGGTCCCAACCCAGGAAGCCGTGCAGAAACTGGTGGCGGCGCGTCTGGCGGCCGACGTTGCCGGCGTGCCGACCATCATTCTGGCACGCACGGACGCCAATGCTGCGGATCTGCTGACCTCGGACTGCGACCCGTACGATCAGCCATTCGTCACCGGCACCCGCACGCCGGAAGGCTTTTATAAAGTGCGTGCCGGCCTGGACCAGGCAATTGCCCGTGGCCTGGCATACGCCCCGTACGCTGATCTGATCTGGTGTGAAACCGCCAAACCGGATCTGGACGAGGCCCGTCGCTTCGCCGAAGCGATCAAGAAGGAATACCCGGATCAGCTGCTGTCGTACAACTGCTCGCCTTCCTTCAACTGGAAAAAGAACCTGGACGACGCGACCATCGCCAAATTCCAGCGCGAACTGTCGGCAATGGGCTACAAGCACCAGTTCATTACGCTGGCGGGCATTCACAACATGTGGCACAGCATGTTCAACCTGGCGCACGACTACGCCCGCAACGACATGACCGCCTACGTGAAACTGCAGGAGCAGGAGTTCGCCGACGCCGCCAAGGGCTACACCTTCGTGGCGCACCAGCAGGAAGTGGGCACCGGTTACTTCGATGACATGACCACTGTTATCCAGGG